>JAYUIZ010000480.1:0-20924 GCA_043765595.1 Lysobacter sp.
ATTTGCCGAACAGGCTTTCCACCAGATCCACCGCGAGTTCGGCGGTGGCGTTGTGGTTGTCCAATGCGGGATTGAGTTCGACGATATCCAGCGAACCCATGCGGCCGGTGTCGGCGATCATTTCCATGACCAGCTGCGCTTCGCGGTAATTCGGGCCGCCGGGCACGGTAGTGCCGACGCCGGGGGCGATGCTGGGGTCGAGGAAGTCCACGTCGAAGCTGACGTGAAGATGGGTGTTGTCGTCGAGGTCTTCCAGCGCTTCTTCCATTGCGCGCTTCATGCCGACTTCGTCGATGTAACGCATGTCGTAGATGTCGAGGCCGTGTTCTTTCACCAGACGTTTCTCGCCGGCGTCGACCGAGCGGATGCCGATCTGGCGGATTTCGTCCGGGCGCATCGCCGGGGCGCTGCCGCCGAGGTTCACCAGCGGCTCGGGGCCGATGCCGCAGAGGCAAGCCACCGGCATGCCGTGGATATTGCCCGACGGGGTGACGTTGCTGGTGTTGAAATCGGCGTGGGCATCCAGCCAGAGCACGCGGAGCTTCTTGCCGGTATCGCGGCAGTAGCGGGCAACGGCGGTGATCGAGCCGACGCCCAGACAGTGGTCGCCGCCGAGCACGATCGGCATGCGGTTCGCGCGCAGTTCGGCGCCGACCGTGTTCATCAGCAGACGGTTCCAGGCGACCACTTCTTCCAGATGGCGGTAGCCGTCGGTGGGCGGCAGCCAGGGGTTGGAGGGGCCGGCGAGGTTGCCGCGGTCGGCCACGTCCACGCCGCGGGCGACGAGCGCCTCGCCGATGCCGGCGATGCGCAGAGCATCGGGCCCCATCCGCGCGCCGCGGTGGCCTGCGCCGATGTCGGTGGGAACGCCGATCAGGGATACGGGCGGGAAGCTGCGCTGCATGGGGAATTCCCGCGAAAAATGGGGGTTGGTGCCGACAGTCCGATTTGAACGGACGACCTACCGCTTACAAGGCGGTTGCTCTACCAACTGAGCTATGCCGGCGAAATCTGCTGTGCGGGCCGCGAGGCAGTCCCGACATGAGGGGGGATTCTAGCAGGCTGGTCCAGCCGCCTGTCTTTGACCGGGCAGATCATTTGAGAGGGCAGATCCTTGGCCGGGCAGACCGCACTGGGCGGTCCTTCTGCTTCAGCGCACCCCGGCGCAGTCGATGGTCCGCGACTGCGCGGCACCGCTGGCACGCCGCGCGGTGGCGGCATTGAAGCCTTCGCCTGCGGCGAGATCGATCCAATTCGTTATCCGGGCCTCGCCCAGCGGTTCGGCCTTGGCCTCGAAGCCGGCGGCGCGCAGCGCCTGGGCATGCAGCTGCGCCCGGGGTTCGCTGCTGAAGCGGCCCAGCGCGACGCTGTTGGCTTCGCTGCCGTCGCCGACTACCAGCAGATCGCTGAAACCGGCCGCCTTGAGTCTGTCGGCATTGGCGTTCGCGGCGGTGCGGTCGGCGGCAGCTGGTAGATAGACCCGCCAACCGCGGCCGCCGCCTTCGCGCGTCTGACGGCTGCGCGCACGCAGCGCGCTGGGGCGCAGAGCGGCCTGGGCGGTCGCCAGCGCGGCGGCTTCGGCGAAAGGCCCGAAGCTGTAGCAGCGTTCGACGGTGGCCTGCGCAGCGGCCGGCGCGGCTGCTACGGGCGGTGCAGGCGCTTCGCTCTGGTCGGGTTTGGCTACGGCTGCTTCGACCGTCGCCGGTGCCGGCCCCACCCGTTCGCTGAGCAGCTGCAGGCGGGCGACGATGCCCGACGACGTTTCGACGGCCGTCGGCGGCGGCGCGTCCGGCCGCAGCAGCCACCACGCGGCCACGCCGAGATTGAGTACCGTCAGCAGGACGATGGATGCGCGCAGGGTCATGCCGGGATTGTCGCCCAAGCGGCCAGGCCTTCCAACACCAGCGCCGGCGCGTGGATCGCGTCGCCGCTCAGGCCGGGCAGCGCATCGACGCCGCCGCCGTGCAGGATTAGGGCCGGCTTCGCCCCAAGCAATGTATCGGCATCGCGAAGTCCGTGCTCGATCAGCGCCAGTGCGGCGCCGTCGCAGCCGGAGCGCAGCGCGTCCGGGGTGTTGTCGGCGAACGCGACGCATTCGCCGCCGTGTTCGGGCAGCTGCACCGCGCGCCCGTGCAGGGCTTCGCGCATCAGCGCCGGCGATGGTGCGATGCGCCCGCCGCGATGCAGGCCGTCGGCGTCGATCAGGTCGAGGGTGATCGCAGTGCCGATGCCGACTACCAGCCATGGCCGCATGTTGTTTGCATGCTTGCCGCGCGCGCTCGCGCCCAGCATCGCCAGGAAACGGTCCGCGCCCAGCGATTCGGGCTGCGTGTAGGCGATGCGCAGGCCGCCGAACGCTGTCACGGTCCGTGCGATCGATATCCGTCCGCAGCGCGCGGTCAGCGCATCGAGCAGGCGCGCGCGCAGCGCAGTCGATCCGACCAGGGTCAGCGCCGCCGCGTCGAAGCGCGCCGGTAGCGCCGCGTCCCAGTCCGCGGGCAGCGTGTCGCCGTCGTGTGCGATAGCGACGATGCTGCCGAGGCTGCCGTCGTCGCGCAGCGCGGCGTATTTCAGCCGGGTGTTGCCTAGGTCGAAGAGCAAGATCGTCATCGTCGGCATCATGCCTGCGCCGGCGGGCGCCTGCGCACGCTCACTTCGCCCGCACGCAGTAGGCTTTCGCCGTCGTCGCTGCGCAGACGCAGCGCGCCGTCGTCTGCGATGCCGTCGGCGATGCCCGCAAGCGTGCGGTCGCCGATGGTCGCGACCACTTCCGCATCGCGCAGTGCGTCCAGCGCGGCGAAGCGCGGCAGGAACGGCGCCAGACCCTCGGCGTCGAAGCGATCCAGGTACTCGGCCAATGCCGCCAGCACCGCGGCCGCGACGCGATTGCGCGGCGGCAATGCATCGCCCAGCAGCGCGCGCAGATCGGTCCAGGGTTGGCCGATCTTCGCAGCAGCGGTGGTCGGCATACACACATTCACGCCGAGGCCGACCACCGCGCGCGGCCAGCCGTCCTGCATGCCGGCTTCGACCAGCACGCCGCCCAGTTTGCGCAGTTGCTCGCCGTCGATCACCACAAGATCGTTCGGCCATTTCAGTCGTACCGTGTCGGCGCCCAGCGCTTGCAATGCTTCCGCCGCGGCGATGCCGGCGACCAGACTCAGGCCGCCGAGGCGCGCGAGTGTGCCGTCGAAACATCGCGCGACCGACAGATACAGATTGCTGCCGGGCGGCGAGGCCCAGACGCGACCTTGTCGCCCGCGTCCGCCGGTCTGGTGTTCCGCGAAAAGCGCGGCGATGCCCTGTGCTGGCGTTTCGCGGCGCAGCAGTTCGCTGTTGGTCGAATCGATGCTGTCGACGATCTCAAGCGCGGCGATGCGCGACTGTGCACAGACAGGCATCGACGCGCGCATCGATGCGGCTTCGAGCGGATCGTTCGATACATCGACACTCACGCGCGACGCGCCCAGCGATGCAGCAGTCGCGCTTTCTCGAAGCGCGACTCGGTACCCGCGCGCAGCCGCGCGATGTTGGCGCGATGGGTGAATAGCAGCAGCAGCGCGGCGGCGACCGCGAAGATCCGAAGCGTCCCGTCGGCATCCGTCGCCAGCGCGAGTGCCGCGAACGACAGACCGGTGAGGATTGTGCCCAGGCCGACGTATCCGCTGAGGATCAGCACGCACACCCACACCGCGAACAGCACCGGCACCACCGCCGGCCACAGCACGGCGATGCCGCCGATCACCGTGGCCGCGCCCTTGCCGCCGCGAAAGCCGTGCCAGATCGGCCAGACGTGGCCGATGGCCGCGGCGAACGCGGTGGCGTAGGCCAGCCACGCCACGCTGCCCGCATCCGCGAATCGCATTCCGACCCATGCCGCCAGCGCGCCTTTGCCGATATCGATCACTACTGCGCCCAGCGCGAACATCGCGCCCTGGGTTCGGAACGCATTGGTCCCACCGGCGTTGCCGCTGCCTTGGGTGCGGATGTCCACGCCGCGCAGCTTGCCCAGCAGCAGGCTGCCGGAGAGCGAGCCCAGCGCGTACGCGGCGATGATGAGCACGGCGGCGGCGACAACAGGCGTCACGCTTCCACCTTCACGCAGCGGCCATGGATCGAATCCGCACGAATCCAACCGTTGATGTAACCGCGGTTGTTGCCGATCTGGAACCGCTCGCCCTGGATCGCTTTGATCAGATGCAGATATTCGGCACCTTTGACCTTGCACAGCACGATATCGTCGATGCGCAGCGACGAGACATCGTCCACGGGTTCAACAGTGCAGAGTTGCCTGGATTCGATGCGGCCAGCCATGGATCCGCCGGTCGGGCGAAAACTGATGGTCTCGCCGCGCTTCAGTGTTTCGATGTGTCGTGTCGCCCAGCCCATCCGTTCCTGCTCTTCGCTTCGATAACGATGCGCTCGCCTGCCGGCGCCGCCGCTTTTGGCATCATGCTTGTCGACAATCATGTCGCCGGCAGTATGTTCTCAAGAGCGTGCTCTCAAGAGCATGCTCTCAAGAGCATGTTATCGCGGCGCCGGCTGCAGCGACGCCACCAGTGTTCCGCGTCCCGCATGCGCGCCGATGGCGGGGCCGGTCTCGACCAGATCCGCTTCGACTAGGTCCAGTCGCTCGCGCAGCGCCGCCAGCAGCCGTTCGCCGTCTTCGCGGGCATCGCAGTGACCGATGATCGCGCGCAGCCGCGTGCGCTTGCCCAATGCTTTGCCGGCCCGTTTAGCGACATATGACGCGAACGCTTCCGGCGCTTTCGCTTTCGCGAACAGGCCGCCGGCGATGCCGAGCTTGCCGTCCGCCTTTACCTTCGCGATCGGCGTAAGCCCGGTGAACCGCACCGCGGGTTCGGCCCATGTGGGAATACGTCCGCCGCGCACGGCGTGGCTGATGTCGCGGGCCATCGCCCAGGTAAGGGTGAGCGGGCGCAGGCGTTCGAGTTCGCGGAGGATCGCGTCCGCATCGGCGCCGGCATCGGCCAGTTCGGCCGCGCGCCAGGTCAGCAGGCCCTGTCCGCCGGCAACGTTGATGGTGTCGAACACCCGGACTTTGCCGGTATCGCCCCGCGCCGCAGCATGTTCCGCCGATTGCAGCGTGCCTGAGATCGCGCGCGACAGGCCGACGTAGACAACCATCGGGTGATGCGCGCACAGGAATTCGAACTGGCGCCGGAAATCGCCGGGCGGCGGCTGGCTGGTACGCGGCAGTTGCTGCGAAGCGGCCATGCGCCGGTAGAACTCGCCGGTGGCCAAGCCGATCTTGTCCAGATAATCGCGGCCGTCCAGATTCACCCGCACCGGCACCACGTGGATGCCGTGACGTTCGATGATGGCCTCGGGCAGATCGGCGGCGCTGTCGGTGATCACCGCGATGCGGTCGGCGCGTGCGGGGCTTCGCGACTGCAGCAGCATGTCGTCGGCCTTCATGCCCTCGACGGTCGCGAATGCGGCGCAGGCGTCGAACAACTGCTGCGGTGCGCCGACGTGCGCATGCACGCGCATCCGCGTGCCGCCGCCGGCCAGCACCATCGAGTCCGCGCCGATCGCCTCCAGCGCCGCGCGCAGCGATTCGCGCTGGATCGGCGCACTGCGCTCGCCGTCCACGATCAACAGGCATTCGGTACACCAGCGGCGCTCGGGATCGACTTCGCCGTGCGCCGCGTGGCCGTCGTCGTGGGTGTCCCCGTGTTCGTCCCCGTGTTCGCGGTTGCCGTGTTCGCGGAGACCGTGCCCATCAATCTCGTCGCTTTGGTTCGCAGCCCGCAGGTGCGCGCGCAGGCGCATCGCGCGCGGGCCGCCGTCGACAAATTCGGCGATGCCTTCCAGCAAATCGACGAAACCCTGCGCGCCGGCATCGACCACCCCGGCCTTCTGCAACAAGGCCATTTGCTGCGGGGTGCGCGCCAATGCGCTGCGCGCCTGCACCAGCGCGCTGGAGAATCCGCCGCGCGGGTCGTCGCGCAGATGGGTCGCGGCTTCTTCCATCGCGTCGGCGAAGCTGTCGATGACGCTCAGGATGGTGCCTTCGACCGGATGCGCGATGGCGCTGCGGGCGCTGTTGGCGCCGTGGCGCACCGCTGCGGCTAGGGTCTGCGCGTCCAGGGCCGGCTGCGCGCGGGCGTGTTCGGCCACGCCGTGCAGGAATTGCGCGAGGATTGCACCGGAGTTGCCGCGCGCACCGTCGATGGCGTCATCACCGATCCGCTTCAACAACTCGCCGATGTGGCGGCTGCGCCGGCTCAGCGCGCCGTTCAGCACGCTGCCCAGGGTGAAGGCGAGATTGTTGCCGGTGTCGCCGTCGGCTACCGGAAAGACATTGATTTTATTGAGGCCGTCGCGGGCGGCGATAACCCGGCGCGCGCCTGCGATCAGCGCCCGGCGCAGGGCCGGCGCGGTCAGGGTGTTCGGGCGGCTGGTGGCGCTCGTGGGCTTCTGGACGCGAGGGGCGGGGGTATCGATCTGCGGGTCGGGGGCGGTGTCGTTCACATGGCGAGTCTGCCGCAACTTCGGCGGCCCGGATGCTGCGGCGCAGCAGGCGCCGTTCGCCGGACAGCCGCTCCAACCCGGTCACATCCGCGCTATAGTTCGGGTCTTGTCTGGGCCCTCCCCATTCGATGGAAGTCGTCATGCGCCGCTCACGCCTCGTCCTGTTCACGACTCTCGCGCTCGCCCTAGCCAGTCTGCCGTTGGCTGCGCGAACATCGCCCCTGTCGAGCGCCAACGGCGATTCCGCCGAGTGCCCCGATATCGTGGTTGCGACCGACGGTGCCGACACTGCTTTGGCGACCAAGCCCGCAGCAGCGAAGCGAAGTGTCGCGCCCGCCACCAACAAGGCGCCTCCGGCCACCCGCAGCAACGGCACGCCGCCGGTCCGCGCACCGCGCTGGCACCGCTTCCTGCCGGGCATGTTCCGCTGATCTGTCCGGCCGGCATGTCCGGCTGATCTGACCGACGACCGAATTTCTAAAGGTCCCGTCTCACTTGCGCTGGTTCCGCGGGCTGTTTGCCCGAACCGATCCTGCTATCGATCCCGAGCAATGGTGCCGCGTCCGCGCGGCCATACCGTGGCTCGCGGCGCTCGACCCCGGGCGCGACGCCCGCCTCGCCTCGCTGAGCGCACGGTTCCTGCATCGCAAGACCATCACCCCTGTCGGCGGCCTGACGCTCGATTCCGACCAGCGCTGCACGCTGGCCGCGCTGTGCTGTTTGCCGCTGCTCGAATTCGGCGCAGAGGGGCTGCACGGCTGGTCGCAGCTGATCGTCTATCCGGATGCGTTCCGCGTGCAGCGCGATCACGTCGACGCCGCGGGCGTGCTGCACATCGAGGATCAGGACCTCATCGGCGAAGCCTGGGACGCCGGGCCGTTGATTCTCTCCTGGGCCGATGTGCAGGCCGATATCGACGACCCCGAGGCCGGCTGCTGCGTTGCGGTGCATGAGATGGCGCACAAGCTCGACGTGCTGGACGGCGTGATGGACGGCACTCCGCCGCTGCCGCGCGACTGGCAGCGCGCGTGGGCGCAGGATTTCCAGCAGGCCTACGACGCTTTCGTGGCCGAAGTGGATGCCGGCCGCGAGACCGCGATCGACCCGTATGCCGCCGAAGCCACCGATGAGTTCTTCGCGGTCTGCAGCGAGTACCACTTCAGCGCGCCGCAGATGCTGCGCGAGGAGATGCCGGCGATCGCCGCTCACCTCGAACGTTTCTACGGACGAAGCCCGTTTGATCGGAGTCCTGGCGATCATGCAATGCCGCAGGTCGGGCTTAAGCCCGACCTGCGTCCGAGCTACAGCCCCGGCGGCAGCGTCACTTCGAAACGTGCGCCGCCGAGTTCTACCGAACTTCCGACTTCCAGTTCGCCGCGATAGCTGCGCACGATGTCCTGGACGATCGCCAGACCGATGCCGTGGCCCTGCACGCGCTCGTCGCCGCGCACGCCGCGCTGCAGCACCAGCGCAACCTTTTCCTCTGGAATGCCGGGGCCGTCGTCCTCGACCTGCAGCAGCAGGCCGGGGCGGCGATTGGGCGCGCTTTCGCCGGCTTTCACGGTGAGCAATACCCGTGAACGTGCCCATTTGAAAGCGTTCTCCAGCAAATTGCCCAGCAGTTCCTGCAGGTCGCCCTTTTCGCCGTAGAAACGCGCTTCCGGATCGATCTCAAATTCGCACAGCACACCTTTCTGGAAATAGACCTTTTCCAGTCCGCTGACGATGTCCTCGGCGCTGGCCTCCAGCGCCAGCGGCGCCGCGAACAGCTTGTGGCCACCCGACGCCGCGCGGCTGAGCTGGTAGCCGACAAGATCATTCATGCGCTTGAGCTGTTCGTCGAGTTCGGCGCGCAGCTCGGGGCCGTCGGTGCCGCTGTCCATCCGGCTGCGCAGCACCGCCAGTGGGGTCTTCAGGCTGTGCGCCAGGTCGGCGAGGATGTTGCGCTGACGGTCGAGATTCTCGCGTTCGCTTTCGATGAACGCGTTGATGCTTTCGGTCAGCGGCTCCAGCTCGCGCGGGTGGCGCTCGCTCATCCGGTGCGCGATGCCGCGCTGCACGCGCTTGAGTTCGTCAATCACCCGACGCAGCGGATGCAGGCTCCAGCGCAGTACCGCCACCTGCAGCATCAACAGCAGCACGCCGACGCCGCCGAGGTAGCCCCACAGCGCGCGCCGGAATACCGTCAGCTGGTTTTGCAGCCGAGAGGTGTCTTCCAGAATATAAATGGTGTGCGGCACTTCCTCGGACAGATCGTCCCCCGGCCACACCAGCCCATAGCCGTAGCGGTAGGCTTGGCTGGTCTCACCGTTGGATTTCACGTATTCCAACGGCCCTTCGAAGCGTTCCTGGCCTGCCTTGAGCATGCGGACCTGCGGCAACTGCGGCCCGCGCGCGGAATCGGAATCCCACAGCACGAACGGCAGCACGATCTGGGCGTACAGCCCACTGCCCGGTCGCTTGAGTCGTGGGTCGGGAAGCTTGTCGTCATAGGGCGGGACCAGATCGCCGCCACGGCTGAACTCGGTCTCGCGGGCGAAATCCAGCGCATAGTCACGAAGCCGGCCGCGGAGGATGTTCTCGGAGGTACTCAGGAAGGCGCGGTCCAGTGCGTAACCGGCCAGCGCCAGAAATGCGATCAGGCCCAGACTCGCCGCCAGCAGCTGCCGCGTCTGCAACGAACGCGGGCGCCAGTGGTATAGGCGCTCACGCTTGGGCATGAATGGGGCTCGGTTGTCCGTACGTGATGCCGCGATGCATCGGTCTGCGGCCTCTTGGACGGCGTGGTAGAACCGGATTCAAACGGTGAAGCTCAGACGTTTCGATCCGGCTGTTTTGATGCAAGACAGCCGGATTCAGATGTCGCCGGTGCGCGCGATCGCAAAACGATAGCCACGGCCACGGACGGTTTCGATCGGCTTCAGCGCGCCATCGGGATCGAGCTTCTTGCGCAGCCGGCCGATGAACACTTCCAGCACGTTGGAATCGCGGTCGAAATCCTGCTGGTAGATGTGCTCGGTCAGATCGGCCTTCGACACCAGTTCGCCCGCGTGCATCATCAGATACTCCAGCACTTTGTATTCGTAGCTGGTGAGATCGACATTGGTGCCGTTGACGCTGACCGTCTGCGCGGCCAGATCCAACGTGACCGGGCCGCATTCCAGCGCCGGCTTGCTCCAGCCAGCAGCGCGACGCACCAGGGCGTTGATCCGCGCCAGCAGTTCTTCAACGTGAAAGGGCTTGACCAGATAATCGTCGGCGCCCTGTTTCAGGCCTTCGACCTTGTCCTGCCAGCTGGAACGTGCGGTCAGGATCAATACCGGGAACTGCTTGCCCTCGCCGCGCAGGGCCTGGATCAGCTCCATGCCCGACATCTTCGGCAGGCCCAGATCGATGATCGCCAGATCGAACGGGACTTCGCGGCCCATGTACAGGCCTTCTTCGCCGTCCTGGGCGGTATCCACCGCGAATCCTTCGCGCTTGAGCCGTGCGGCCAGGGTTTCGCGGAGAGGGGCTTCGTCTTCGACCAGAAGAATGCGCATCGATTACTCCAGGGTCGGCGGAGTGCCGACGCTTTGTTCAGGTACGGAGCATAGCCGCGCATGGAGGCTGTCCGGGCGCGAACGGGTCGGCCTGTTCAGATTACGCTTATGAGGGAAACATCGATCGTTGCGCCGGGTGCGGCGGAAGTCGGAGCTCAGGATCGCGGCCGGTAGTGTCGCTATCGCCCGGCTGTTTCAATCGTCGCCGCGACGCCGCGGCGGGTCGTCGTCGCTCGACGCTGGACGCTGCGGCTCGCCGGCCGTTTGCGGATCGTCCATGTAGATGCGGACGCGACCTTCGTCGTCGACCAACTTGATCCGGGTCACGTCGCGACCGTCGTACTGCATGCGCTCGGCGCTGAGGACTTGGCCGCGATTGGCACGTTCGATCCGGCGAACCGCGTCGGACACCGAATCGTCACGCTGCGGACGTGCCGGCTCGGCGGGCTGCGGTGGGCGCTCGCCACGCCCGCCACGTCCCTGCTGGGCGGCAGCCGGCAAGGCGACGCCAACGAGGGCGACGACCAGGACAGTCAGCGTCAGAGTGCGGGAAAAAAGAGACATGTGTGAGACTCGGAGAGGATGGGCGACAACGGCGGAACACATCATCGCGCTCAGGATGGGCATTCTCGAAAGGACGCGGTGAATCCGTCCTTAACTTTTTCTTACGGGAACCTGACAGGGTGGTCCGGATTCACCCGCAAGGCCGCGATGCGCCGCATTTTGCGTCAGGCGGACGACGGAAAATGGTCCTGCCGAAGCGGTCTTGGAGACCATCGCCGGGATGAAGATGAAGCGCAAGCGCTTGATTCGTCTGAGGAAGGCCCGGTGATAAGTCGGGATCGGCTGCGGTAAACGTACACCGCGGACATTGTCCGGGCCGTGACTAGAACACCTCGCCGACGCAACAGCGCAATGAGCCGCCGGCTGCCTCGATCGCGTCCAGTTCGACTGCGCGCACCCCGAAACCCGCAGCCGTGAGCGCCGCCAAGCTGGCGTCGGAGAGCCCGCGTGCGGCGGTCGCGCTCATCCATACGGTCTCCGGCGCCAACGAAATGGCGTTGCCGGCGAAGGCGGCGCGTTCGGCCGGCGACAGCCGGATCGCGTGCGGGGCGCAGCAGGCGGCGATCGCCTCGACTGCGGCAGGGTCGGCGAAACCGTCGGCGCAGATCAGCGCAGCGCGCCCCGCCAGCACTGCGAGCACGACATTGGTGTGGTATTCACCCGGGGCGAGATTGAACATCAGGGTCGCGCGCAGGCCGAAGGCGTCATGCATGAGGCGTGCGCCGGCCTCGTCGCAGCGTTCGGACAGGCCGCAGAAGCCCAGCCCGCGGGCGCGGTCGATTGCCAGCGCGCCGGTCAGCTCGCACACGTGCGGCTGGGTGGAGAGGTCGATCTCGGTGCGGCCCAGCGATTCGACGAAGAACCGGCGGATGTCGGCGCGGGTGGCCTCGCGCTGGCGCACCGGATGACGCATGCGGCCGATGATCGAACGGCCCGGCGCGGTGGCGAAGACATTGTTGGGGAACAGCGCGTCCGGCGTCGCCGGATCGCCGGCGAAGCAGATCACCGGCAGCTCGGTCGACAGCGCGCGCTGCAGGTCGCGGTGCTGTGCGGAGGCGCGCGCGGGGTCGAATGCGGCGGCCTCGGCCATGTAGCGGTTGTCGCTGGCCGATTCCGCGGCACGCCCGAAACCGTCGGGCGCGACCAAAAACGCGGCTTTCGCGATGGCAGGGCCGAAGTCCGGCGCGCAGGCGCGGGCGGCGGCAAGGAAAGCGTCGGTGTCGCGGGTCAGCATCGGGGCGTTTCCGGAGAGTGGTCGTGCATTGCCGCGGTCAGGCGGCACGCTCATGCGGCGCTTCGGTGATCGCGAGTGCCTGTTCTATCAGCGACCAGTCCGCGCCCGGGCGGTGCGCGCCTTCGCTGAGGATCTGGCGGAACGCGCGGCCGCCGCGTTCGCCGTGGAACAGGCCGAGGATGTGGCGGGTCATGTGCTTGAGGAACGTGCCGCGTTCAAGCTGCGTTTCGACGTACGGCCGCCACGCGCGCAGCAGCTCGCCGCGGCTGCGCAACACATTATCGAACGGCCGGCTGTCGAACGGCTGGCCATCGAACCACGCGGCGTCGAGTCGATGCAGCAGATACGGCTCGTGATACGCCGCGCGGCCCAGCATCGCGCCGTCGGCGTGATCCAGATGTCTGCCGGCCTCGGCGAAATCCGCGATGCCGCCGTTGACAATCACCTGCAGCGCGGGACGTTCGCGTTTCAGCCGATACGCCCAGTCGTAGCGCAGCGGCGGCACTTCGCGATTTTCTTTCGGCGACAGGCCCTTCAGCCAGGCGTTGCGGGCGTGGACCACGAACATCCGGCAGCCGGCGGCGGCGATGGTGTCGACAAAGTCGAGGAAACGTTCCCACTCGTGATCGTCGTCCACGCCCAGGCGGCATTTCACGGTGATCGGCGTGGAGGGCGCAGCTTGGGTCATCGCCGCAACGCAGTCCGCGACCAGCGTCGGCTCGCGCATCAGACACGCGCCGAAACGCCCGGCCTGCACCCGGTCCGACGGGCAGCCGCAGTTGAGGTTGATCTCGTCGAAACCGTATTCCGCGCCAATCCGTGCCGCCTGCGCCAACAGCGCGGGTTCACTGCCGCCCAGCTGCAGCGCGACCGGATGTTGGGTGTCGTCTTTCGCGAGCAGCTTTGTTCGATCACCGTGGATCACTGCGTTCGCATGCACCATCTCGGTGTACAGCCGCGCATGCGGCGCCAGCAAACGGTGGAAATTCCGGCAGTGGGTATCGGTCCAGTCCATCATTGGGGCGACGGAAAGACGGATATCACCCGGAACATAAGAATTGCCAGCGTTTATGCCTTTATTTACGATGTTTTCTCTATCGTGCATTTGCGGGAATTCTAGTGGGTTTCCGGGAATTTCTGGAGCTGCGTTGTTGCAATCGATGCTGCAAAAAACCTTTGTGTCGCACTCGTGGGCACGATCACAGCCCGCCGCGGAGTAACGGCGCAACAGGATACACCGCGTGGATTCGCCTCAAACGAGAGGGGCGGGTCGTTCATGTCGAGTCTGAAACCTTCAGCTCGAAAGCATTGGCGCGAACGTGGGTGACTCACCGCGAGGCCGAGTTGGATGTTCAATCAGCGTATGGCGACCCGGCACGGCGACGCCAAGGCCCGCGGCGAGGTCGTCAGGACGTACGCGAATGGAATCGCAAGCAGCCGGGGCTGGCGATCAGCGCCCGGACCCTGCGGCGCTCCATCGCCTCGCCGCTGGCCTGCAGCGCGCAGGCGGAGTTGGGCATCGTGCTGAATCCGAAAGTCGTCGAACGGCACGGGAGGCGAGGGACGCTGAGCAGGGTCGGCCAGACCCGCATGGCTGATGATTATCGCGTGATGTCTTTACCCGAAAAGTTTCAGATCGAAACTCTTGTCGATTGCGACCATGCCGCCATAAGCCAGCACTGTGCAGGTGACGCCTGCGCCCATTGCTGGCCAGAATCCCCAGCCGTTCTTCACGCCGAGCGGGAACACCATGAAGAACAGCAGCGAAGGCAGTACCAGCCAGAAGATACCGCGTGCGAGCTGCGCGGCTTGCAGCGCATCACCGGTATCGCGA
Organism: Lysobacter sp.; assembly: GCA_043765595.1. GTDB lineage: Bacteria > Pseudomonadota > Gammaproteobacteria > Xanthomonadales > Xanthomonadaceae > Lysobacter_I. The sequence goes on from JAYUIZ010000480.1 coordinate 13,673, forward strand.
TAGAGCCACACCAGCGCCAACAGTGAGGTCAGCGGCAGCGATGCGAGCAGTGCGCCTGCAAAACTGCTGCGTTTGCCGATTTCGCTGATCGCGACGACCAGAATCGCGGTGATCAATACTTTGAGCAGCAAGGTCGCCATCGAATGCCTCCGTTGGATCAGATTCCGCGCGTCGCCGCTGGGAATGTGGACCGGCCACATGGGCCGGTCCGCTCTGTGGCCTTACTTTTTGTCGCCGGTCGGTTTTGCTTTGCGCGCTGCAGCCGCTTTCTCGGCATCGCAGCGGGTCTTCAACGCCTTGATGTCAGGATTGGTGATGTCGTTGGAATAGCGTCCGGTATCGGCAAACTGTGCGCAGGTGGTCGGCACAGCTTTGGCGGGCGGCGCGACATATCGCGGCTCATGCAGGCTGGGATCGTGCGCATGAGCGACGAACCCCACGGAGGACAGGAGAGCAGTAGAAAGAAAGCGCGAGCGCAGCGTCATGGTGGATCTCCGATTGTATCGAGTAGAGCGGAAAGGCGGATTCCCGCCGGGTTGGGACGATGCGGATACGGTTCGCATCGCATGCAAAACTCAGGGCCGATAGAGCTTTTCCTGAAAGCCCGACACCTCGATCTCGACGGTGACAGGCTCGGTGCCACGGTTCTGCCAATACCAGCCATGACTCCCCTCGAACGGGGCGATGAACGTGCCGGATGACTCGCGTTGCGTGCTTTCGACGGCATAGCTGGTCCACGCATTCTTGATGCCGATGCGTTCGCCGTGCATATCCAACGCAACATCGCCACTGGCCTTCCAGTGGAAGACCATGCCATCACCGGATTTGAGCATCGCCTTGACCTCGGCCCCTTTGCTTGGCGGCAGTGTGACGGTCAGGGTGTCGCGCCGGTAAGGCGTGCCGCGCAATGAAACCGCTTTCGTATCGAAGCTCTGACCGGCATTCGCGCCGAAAGCAGCGTTTGCCTTGGCGCTGAGCGCGGCATTCGCTGCAGTGATGTCCGGTGTCGTGGGTGAACTCCCTGATGGCTGCGGTGCTTGCGGCTGCGGAGCCGACGGCTCAGCTGCCTCGGCAGTCGCTCCAAGCACATCGAGTCCCAGGCGCGTGCCGATGCCCGTCGGATCAATACCGTACTCCGCCGGCAGCACGGTCGTGACCAGAATGATCGCTGCGACTACGATCGCTCCCAAAGTGGCGTTCAGCAGTTGTCGAACGGAGGGATGCGACTGGGGTGTCGTGATGAACATGTAAACCTCTGCGAGCATTGATTAGGAAACGAAATAGCCGGTGAGCTGATAACCGATCATCACGAAGCCTGCGATCATCAGCACGGTGTTTGCGGCGAAGGCATGACGATGGAAATTCAGGCTGCGTCGCCAGAACCCCATCACGATCAGGATGCCGGCCAGCGCCAGCAATTGGCCGAGTTCGACGCCCACGTTGAAGGCGATCATGTTCGGCACCAGTCCCTCCTTGGACAGCGCGAAATCCTGCAGCTTGGTCGCCAGGCCCATCCCGTGGAACAGGCCGAAGATCAGCACTGCGGCCTTGGTGTCGGGCTGTACACCAAACCAGCGCTTGAATACCCCCAGATTGTCGAGTGCCTTGTAGACCACGGAGAACCCGATGATGGCGTCGATCAGATAGGCGTTCACGTGCCAGCCGCCCAGCACCCCGGCCAGCAGGGTGATGCTGTGGCCGACAGCGAACAGGGTGACGTAGAGACTCACATCGCGCATGCGATACAGAAAGAACACCACGCCGAACAGGAACAGCAGGTGGTCGTAGCCGGTGACCATGTGCTTGGCCCCGAGATAGGCGAACACGACGAGTTGGCGACCGCTGCTTTGTTCGAGTAAGGTCTGATCGCTGCCGGTAACACCGTGGGCAAACGCCACGACGGGCAGCAACATCAGTGCGAGCGCCACGAGGGTCCTGCGCAGCAGAACAGTGCGGAAATCGAATCCGGGATGTGAACGCAATGTGCTTTGCGTAGGCGAAAGGATCGGATGGGCAGCCGGGTTCATGACGCCACCTTTGAAGTGTCTTCGTCGTTGCGATGCAGCAGCCGGTACAGCGCGGGCAACACCAGCAGGGTCAGCAACGTCGAGGAGACAATGCCGCCAATGACGACCGTGGCCAGCGGGCGCTGCACCTCTGCGCCGGTGCCGACGTTCAAGGCCATCGGCAGAAAGCCGAGGCTCGCGACCAGCGCCGTCATCAGCACCGGGCGCAGGCGGGTGAGCGCACCGTCGACGACCGCATTCTCCAGGGGATCGCCTTCTTCGCGCAGCTTGCGGATGAAGCTGATCATCACCAGACCATTGAGCACCGCCACGCCCGACAATGCGATGAAGCCGACGCCGGCGGAGATCGATAGCGGGATGCCGCGCATCCACAGGGCCAGCACGCCGCCCGTCAACGCCAGCGGCACGCCGCTGAACACGATGGCCGCATCCTTGGCCGAACCGAAGGCCATGAACAGCAGGCCGAAGATCATCACCAACACCACCGGCACTACCACCGACAGACGCTTGCTGGCCGACATCAGCTGCTCGAAAGTGCCGCCGTATTCGATCCAGTAGCCTTGCGGAAGTTCGACCTCATCGCTGATCCGCGCCTGCAGTTCTTTGACGAACGAACCGAGGTCGCGTCCGCGCACGTTGCTGGTGACGACCACACGGCGCTTGCCGTTTTCGCGGCTGACCTGGTTCGGGCCTGGCGCCACTTCAATCTGTGCGACCTGGCCCAGCGGCACATAGCGCGGTGCTGACAGATCGCCTTCGCCCGCTGACCCCATCATCGGTACGGCGATCGGCAGGGCAGCCAATGCCCTGATGTCCTGCCGGCGTCCCTCGGGCAATCGCACCACGATGTCGAATCTGCGATCACCCTCAAACACCTGTCCGGCGGTCGCGCCGCCCAAGGCAATGGACACCGTGTCCTGCACGTCGGCGACCGACAGGCCGTAGCGCGCCAGCGCGGCGCGGTCGGGCCTGATGGTCATCAGCGGCAGGCCTGTGACCTGTTCCAGCTTCACGTCGGCGGCACCGTCGATGGCAGCTGCGACGCGTTCGATCTGGCCGCCGACTTCGGCGAGTTGATCGAGGTCATCGCCGTAGAGTTTGATCGCCACTTCGGCGCGGACGCCTGCGATCAGCTCGTTCATGCGCATCTGTACCGGCTGGGTGAACTCGTAGTTGTTGCCGGGAATAGCGCGCACGGCGGCGTCCATCTCGCGGATCAGTTCGGCTTTGGACTTGCGCGGGTTCGGCCAGTCCTTGCGCTCCTTGAGCATGATGAAAGTGTCCGCGACCGAGGGCGGCATCGGATCGGTGGCGACCTCAGCCGTACCCAGCTTGGCCACGACTTCTTCGACTTCGGGAAACTGCTTGATGCGTGCTTCCAGCTGCCGCTGCATCCCAACCGCCTGGGTCAGGCTGGTGCCGGGAATACGCAGGGCGTGCAGCGCGATGTCGCCTTCATCCAGCACCGGAATGAACTCGGTGCCCAGGCGCGTCGCCAACAGCCCGGCCAGCACCGTCAGCAACGCTGCAGCCGCGACCACGGCCTTGCGCAAGGACAGTGCGCGGTGCAGCAGCGGCGCGTAGAACCGGCTCAGACCACGCATCAGTCTGGTTTCCTGCTCCGCGACTTTGCCAGTCACGAACTGGGCCACCGCGGCGGGCACGAACGTCAGCGAGAGTGCCATCGCGCCGGTCAACGCGATCACGACGGTGATCGCCATCGGATGGAACATTTTTCCCTCAACGCCCGTGAGCGCGAAGACCGGCAGATACACGGCCGCGATAATGAACAGGCCGAACAGACTGGGTTTGATGACCTCGGCGCTCGCGCTGGCGGCCAGCTCGAAGCGCTCGTCGCGGCTCAGCAGGCGCCCGAGCCGATGCTGCTGTTCGCCGAATCTGCGCAGGCAGTTCTCGACGATGATCACCGCGCCATCGACGATCAGGCCGAAATCCAGCGCACCCAGACTCATCAGGTTCGCAGAGACCTTGTTCTGCACCATGCCGCTGATGGTCAGCAGCATCGTCAGCGGGATCACCGCTGCGGTAATCAGCGCCGCACGCAGGTTGCCCAACAGCAGGAACAGCACGACGATGACCAACAGCGCGCCTTCCAGCAGGTTCTTGCGCACGGTTGCGATGGTGCGATCGACCAGCTCGGTGCGGTCGTACACAGCATGCGCGCGCACGCCATCGGGCAGCGTCGCATCGATGGCCTTGAGTTTCTCCGCCGAACGCTGCGCCACCGCCCGGCTGTTCTCGCCGACCAGCATGAACACCGTGCCCAGCACCACTTCCTGCCCGTCCTTGGTTGCGGCGCCGGTGCGCAACTCACTGCCTTCGCCGACGGTCGCCACATCGCGGATGCGCAGCGGCAGGCCATCGCGCGAGGCCACCACGACTTCACGCAGGCCATCCGCGTCGGCGACTTGTCCCGGCACGCGGATCAGATACTGTTCGCCGGAACGCTCGATATAGCCTGCACCGACGTTGGCATTGTTGCGCGCCACGGCGTCGAGCACGTCGCGCATCGTCAGGCCGTAAGCCAGCAATTTGGCCGGGTCGGGGGTGATGTGGAACTGGCGCACGTAGCCGCCGACGGTATTGACCTCGGTGACGCCCTTCAGATGACGCAATTGCGGACGCACCACCCAGTCCTGCAGGGTGCGCAGTTCGGTGGGTGTCCACGGCTTGCCCTCTGCGTTCTTTGCGCCGGGTTCGGCTTCGACCGTATACATGAAGATCTCGCCCAGTCCAGTCGCGACCGGTCCAAGTGTGGGCTCGATCCCCGCCGGCAGCTGCGCTGCAGCCTGCTGCAGCCGTTCGGCCACCTGCTGGCGCGCGAAGTAGATATCGGTGCCGTCTTCGAAGACCACCGTCACCTGCGACAGGCCGTAGCGCGAGATCGAGCGGGTGTACTGCAGCCGCGCCAATCCGGCCAGCGCGGTTTCCACGGGAAAGGTCACGCGCTGCTCGGCTTCGAGCGGGGAATAACCCGATGCTTCCGTGTTGATCTGGACCTGGACATTGGTGATGTCCGGCACGGCGTCGATGGGCAGGCGGCTGTAGTTCCAGAAGCCGAGGGCGGACAGCCCCAGCGCCAGCAGCAACACCAGCCATCGGTGTGCGATGGACGCGCGAATGATGCGTTCTAACATGTTGTGATTCCTCGGTTCCGGCCATCACGCGCTGCGCGACGGTATTCATCGGGCCGCGAGCCAGTGGCTCGACAGCGTTCATCAGGCCGCGAGCCGTGGCCCGCAAGCGGCCCGCCTCACCCTCAGTGGTCGTGGCTGGCGCCGGACTTTTCGATGTCCGCACGGATCAGATAGCTCTGTTCGGACGCATACGGCGTGCCGGGTTTCAAGCCGCCGAGCACCTCGACGCGTTCGCCATCGCGATCCCCCAACTCCAGCATGCGCACTTCAAAGGTGTCGCCAACCTGGGCGAACACCACGGTGAAATCACGGAAGCGCTGCAGACCCGATTCCTTCACCGCCAGCCCGACCTCGCGCGAGGCGACCGTGACATCCGCCGATACGGTCATGCCCGGCCGCCACTGCCCGGATGGGTTCGGGATGCTGGCCCGGGCGACCACGCTCTGGCCGCGCGTGGCCAAGGGCAGCAGGGTCTCGATCTTCGCGAAGGCTTCGGTATCGCCGGTCGCCGACTTGATCCGGATCTCCTGGCCTACGGCCAATTTCGACGCATCGGTGCCGATGGCCTGCAGCTCGATCCAGACCTCGCCCATGTCGGCCATCTCGACCAGCGTATTGTCGTTGGCGACATCGCCGACGTTCGTGCTGCGTGCCAGCACCACGCCGTCGAACGGTGCGGTGACCGGATAGGTGCGCATGCTGTCGTTGCCTTCGACCACCACCAATGTCTGCCCGCGCCGCACGCGCTGTCCCTGTTGCACCGGTACCGCGCGCACGATGCCCGGGAAGCGGGCCTTGATCTGCGCGTGGCGGTTCTGGTTCAGCGCCACCGTGCCCATGAGCTGCACCGTGTCGCGGATCACCGCCGGCCCCGCCTTCTCGATGACCACGCCTGCGTCCTTTGCTACGGCTGCCGGAATCGTTGTGCGGCCTTCATAGGAATCGTATGACCACGTGTGCGTTTTGCCGGCATGCGTCGCCGTGACCTTCACGTCGAAGGAGTGCGGCTCGGTGACGGTGCCGCTGCCGGTGAGAAAGTCGTTCTCCGGTTTGAAGGTGAAGCGATTGACCTCGCCATCAAGACGCTTGAGTTCGACGGTCGCATCCACTTCCACCGGCGCGAGAGGCTGATCGCCACGATAGGCGTACAGCCGGTATTGCGGCGGCACATTGGTCTCGAAGATGGTCACTTCCAGCGCAAAGTCGCCATCGCGCAGCATCCGGCCACGATGCGGTCCCCGCTCGAACTCGGCTGCGGCCGCGCCGTGGCCGGCTTCGCCTTCGTGGGAAGTGGTCTTGTCGCCGCCACAGGCGATCAAGGCTGTGGTCAAAGCAATGAGGATGAGCAGACGGGTCATGGCGCGGAGTCCGGGGCAACGGCGGTGAGGCGTTCAACCTCGACCAGCAGGGTGTGATAGCGGGTGGCGGCTTCGACGGAGCGTTCGCGCAGCGAGAACAGCATGCTTTGCGCCTGCGCCACCTGATAGAAAGAGAAGCGCCCGGCCTCGAAGCCGCGACGTGTGAACGTCAGTGCCTGCGCGGCCTTCGGCAGCATCCGCGTGCGAAGCATCTCGAACTCGGTGCGGGCGTGGTTGAGTTCCTGATAGGTCTCGAACAGCGCCTGGTGCCGCTCGATGCGCTGTGCGTCCCGTCGCGCCTCCAGCGCGGCGAGTTGTGCGTCGGCTTCGGTGATCGAGAACGCGGCGCGCGGTCTGCTGCCCAACGGCACCGAGACCGACATCACCAGCCCCTGGTCATCCAGACCTTCCAGCCGTCGCACCCCGAGGCTGATGTGGAGGTCCGGCTTGGCGCTGGCCTCGGCGGCGCGGCGACGGGCCGCGATGGTCTCGGCTTCGAGCATGGCGGTGCGCTGATCGATGCCCATTGGGAAGCGAGCGGCCAACGCATCGAAAGATTCGATGGCTGGAAGCGTGTCCAGATCGCCCGCGACGCGCTCGAAATCCGGGGTCAGCGCGCCCCACGATGCCGCAAGCGTCACGCGCGCGCTGGCCAGTTCGTGTTCGGCATGTTCGCGTTCGAGTTCAGCCTCGGCGACCGCGATTTCCG
>JAYUIZ010000481.1:0-5535 GCA_043765595.1 Lysobacter sp.
TGCGGCCTTTGGCCTTACCCGGGCTACGTTGCTCTACCACCGGGTGTTCTTGGAGATTGGCGGCGCTTCGTGCTGGCGATCGTAGGCGCGCAGGTCATCGCGGATATGCGCGATGCGCTGGCGGCCGAGGGTATTCCGCGATTCGTCCAGCACCACGCCGTCCAGCAGTTCGGCCATGCGCTGCGCGGTGGGCAGCAGTTTTTCCCACGCGTCCAGTGCGGCGATCGGCGCCGGCAGGGTCAGGAAGAACGCGATCGCCGGGGTTTCCAGGGTCTGGATTTCACTCATCTCGAAGCCACCGGGCTTCTTGATGTTGGCGACGCTGAAGATCGGGCTGCTGTCGGCATGCCCATCCATCAATCGATGGAAGATGCTCATGTAGCCGTAGCTCAGGCCGGTTTTTTCGGCCGCGACCAAGATATCGGTGCCGCGCAGCACCTGGCCGGATCGCGCCGCGACGTAGAGGGTGACGATCTTGTCGAAATCCTCGCGATCGCGTTTGCCGACTTCCGGCCCGGACGGCGGCGACGCGGCTTCGGGCGAACGTTCGTCGAACGGCATGCCGTCCTGCACGAACGCGGGATCGTTCCGGCCCGGCACGTCGCCACGCCCATCAGCGACCGTCCGCGGCGGCGCGCGCCCGGCGGGCTCCTCACGGAACTTGCGACCCTGACTCTGCTTGCGCGGGCGGCCGAAAAAAAAGATCGCCGCCATCAGCAATACACCCGCGACTACGATCCCGATGCGCAACCACCAGATATCCGACATTACATTGACCTCCTATTGGATTAGGCCGCACCGACGAGACGCGCGGCCTCGGCCAGATCGACCGAGACCAGGCGGCTGACGCCCGGCTCGCGCATGGTCACGCCGCTCAGCTGCTGCGCGGCTTCCATGGTCGCCTTATTGTGGGTGACGAAGAGGAACTGCACGTGTTCGCTCATTTCCTTGACCATCGCGGTGAAGCGGCCGACGTTGGCTTCGTCCAGCGGCGCGTCCACTTCGTCCAGCAGACAAAACGGCGCCGGATTCAGCTGGAAGATGGCGAACACCAGCGCCACCGCGGTCATCGCCTTTTCGCCACCGGACAGCAGCGAGATATTGGACACGCGCTTGCCGGGCGGACGGGCCATGATCGCGACGCCGGTGTCAAGCAAATCCTCGCCGGTGAGTTCCAGATAGGCGTGACCGCCGCCGAACAGACGCGGATAGAGTTCCTGCACGCCGGTGTTGACGCGGTCGAAGGTGTCCTTGAAGCGGCCGCGGGTTTCGCGGTCGATCTTGCGGATCGCTTCTTCCAGCGTTTCCAGCGCGGTAGTGAGATCCAGATCCTGCGCGTCGAGATAGTCCTTGCGCTGCGCGGCTTCGGCGTGTTCCTGGATCGCAGCCAGATTGACCGGCTCCAGCCTCCGCAGCTTGGCATCGAAATCGGTGACGATCTTTTCCCAAGCGCGCGGATCGGCGTCGTCGGCCAGCGTGTTGATGACCTCATCCAGCACGAAACCGCCGGCGACCACCGCTTCGGCCAGTTGCCCCGCCTTCAGCGCCAGCGCTTGCTGATCAAGCCTGCGCTGCGAAATCGCCTCACGCCGCGCCAAGGCCTGCTCGTCGCGCTGGTGGCGGGTCTGCTCGAACGCACGCAGTTCGCTGTCGACGCCTTCCAGCGCAGCGCGCGCGGCGGCGAGATGACGCTCGGCCAGCACACGCTGTTCCAGCGCGGTCTGACGTTCGTGTTCCAGCGTAAGCACCGGTTCGTCGCCGTCCGAGAGCTGCGATGCGAGTTCGCCCAGGCGCGCGTCCAGCTGGCCGCGCTGGCCGCCCATGCGGTCCAGTGCCTGCGCGAGCGCGACGACCTGCGCGCGCTGCGATTCAAGATTCAATGCCAGCGCGTGTGCGGCGTCGCGCGATTCACGCGCGCTGAGGCGCGCGGTATCGCGGGCTTCGGCGAACGCGCGGCGTTCGGCTTCCAGCATCTGCCGGTTGCCTTCGAGTTCGCCCATCCGCGTGACGGCGTCTTCAAGCCGCGAGCGCGCCTCGCGCGCCTGCTCAACGCTGATGTCGATGGTTTCAATGAGTTGACCGACATCCAGATCAATCTTCTCGATCCTGTTGCGCGCGGACTCCAGCCGCCCCTGCTGGCTCTGCAACTGCCCGGCAAGTTCGGAAACATTGCGATGCGCGAGATACAGCGCGCGCTGCGCGTCCTCGCGCTGCTGCTCGGCGGTGAGCATCTGGTCGCGCAGGCTGGCGATGCTGCGGTCGAGTTCGGCCTCGCGCTGCTGCAGGGTTTCGATTTCGGACCGCAATTCATGGATTTCGCGTTCGCGCAGCAGTGCGCCCTGCTTGGCGGCGCCGGAACGCACCACGCGCACCCAGCCGGCGCCGACGCGCTCGCCCTGGCGGGTGATGACCGACTCGCCGTCGCCCAGGTCGGCCAACAACTGCCGCGCATCGATCAAGGTTTCGGCGACGTGGAGTTTCGAGAGCATCCGCCGGATCGCCAGCGGCCCCTGCACTTTCGCGGCCAGCGAAGTCGGCGCGAAGGTGTCGCCGCCGTCATGCCCGGACGAAGCCTCCGGTGACACCAGCGCGATCCGGCCTTCGCCGAGTTCACCCAGCGCATCGACCAGCGCTTCAGGCGCATCGACCAGCACACCTTCGATCAATTGGCCGAGCGCGCCTTCGACCGCGTTTTCCCAGCCCGATTCAACCTTCAGCACTTCGCCGACGCGGGCCGCGGAATCCAGACCGCGCTGTTTCAGCCACGCGACCGCGGCGCCCTGTTCCTGGCCCAGCGCTGCATGCTGCAGCGTTTCCAGCGACGACAGACGGCCGCGCGCGGCCTGCGCCTGTTTGCGGACATCGGCGAGCGCAGCCTGCGCGTTGCGCACCTGATCCTGCACGCCGACCACGCCTTCCTTGCGCGTTTCGAGATCTTCGCTGAGGCCTTCGAGCGCGGCTTTGCGTTCTTCGTGCTGGAGTTCAAGACCGGCGAAGGCATCCGCCAGGGTGTCGAGGTCCAGCGCGCTGCGTTCGCTGTTGAGCTGTTCGCGCCGACGCTCGGCGTCCAGCGATTGGCGGTCGAGATAATCGACCTTGGTGCGTTCGACGTCGCCAGCGCGTGCCGCTTCACTCTGCGCGCGGCTGTGCGCGTCCCAGCGCTGCTGCCAGTCGGCGAGCCTGGACTCGGCGTCCTGTAGCGCCTGCTGGCGGTCGGCGTCGGCGTCCTTCAGCGCGTCCAGCCGCGGGTCGGCGTCGGCGATCGTGCTGCGCAGCGCGTCCAGGCGGCTCTGGTCGCTTTCGATGTGCTGGCCGATTTCGGACAGCGCCTGCTGGGCTTCGTCGCGGGCGCGCTGCAGACGCTGGCCGAGTTCGCGCTGGTGGGCGATCTGCTGTTCGATGCGGGCCAGCGTGCCGCCGACTTCGTAGCCTGCGGCCTGGGCCTTGTTCAACGCATCGGCGGCGGCTTCGCGGCGCTCGCGGCCGGTTTCGATCTCGCGCTCGGCCTCGCGTTGCTCGGCGATCGTCTGCTGCAGCCGGGTTTCTTCCTGAGACAGGCCTTCACGCAGCGCCTGCAGTTGGGTATCGAGCAGCCGGAATTCCAGCGCTTTCCACTCCGCGTCCTTGATCCGGCGCTCGGCCTGGATCGACTGGTACTGCTCGGCCTGCTTGGCCTGTCGCGCAAGATGCTGCAGCTGTTTGCCGACTTCTTCGCGCAGGTCGTTGAGGCGGTCGAGATTCTCGCGGGTGTGGCGGATGCGGGTCTCGGTTTCCTTGCGGCGCTCCTTGTATTTGGAGATGCCGGCGGCTTCTTCCAGATACACGCGCAGTTCTTCGGGCTTGGCCTCGATGACCTGCGAAATCATGCCCTGCTCGATGATGGAGTAGCTGCGCGGGCCCAGGCCGGTGCCGAGGAACAGGTCGGTGATGTCGCGGCGGCGGCACTTGGTGCCGTTGAGGTAGTAGTTGCTCTGGCCGTCGCGGCTGACCTGGCGCTTGACCGAGATTTCGTTGAACGCGGCGTATTCGCCGGTGATGGTGTGGTCTGAATTGTCGAAGACCAGTTCAACCGTGGCCTGCGACACCGGCTTGCGCGACGAGCTGCCCGAGAAGATCACGTCGGTCAGCGAATCGCCGCGCAGGCGGCTGGCCGCGCTTTCGCCCATCACCCAGCGGATGGCGTCGATGATGTTCGACTTGCCGCATCCGTTTGGCCCCACCACGCCGGTCATGTTCGTGGGCAGGTGCAGGGTGGTCGGATCGACGAAGGACTTGAAGCCGGAGAGCTTGATGGTGGAAAGACGCATGCGCTGATCGGGTGCTCCGCCGGCCCGACCGCTTGGAGCCGGCGCTGGCGCAGGTAGAAATGGGTTGAATGTCGAGCGCCAAGCGATTGATTCCACTGGCGACAATCCGGCCTGATCGCCGCATCGTCCCCGCAGTATATAGAACGTTGCGGCCCACGAAACTCAACAGGCGGCGGTCAGCCTTAGGCCGGTCGCGGGGTCGAAGACGTGCCAATGCCCCGGGGCCACGCGCAGCGGCAGGCGCCCGCCCGGCTGCGGCAGGTCATCAGGCGCGAATCGAGCCACCAGGGCATGCGGGCCATAGCGCAGATAAGCGAAGGCTTCGCTGCCGATCGGCTCGATCACGTCGAGCTGGGCGCCGAAATGCGGGATTTCGCCGGCGGGACAGCGCAGCAGGTGTTCCGGGCGCAGGCCCACGTCCAGATCGCGGCCCAGCCATGCGGGATCGATCTCCAAACCCGGCAACGGCAGCACCAGACCGCCCGCCAGATGCAGTCCGGGCTGGACACCCTCGGCGACCAGCCGGCCACGCACGATGTTCATCGCCGGGCTGCCCAGAAACGTTGCCACGAACAGATTGGCCGGCCGTCGATAAAGCGCCATCGGCGTGTCGATCTGCTGGATCTCGCCGTCCTTCATCACCACGATCCGCTGGCCGAGGGTCATCGCTTCGATCTGGTCGTGGGTGACATAGACCATGGTCGCGGCGAGGCTGCGGTGCAGACGGGCGATTTCGGTGCGCATCGACGTGCGCAGCTTGGCATCCAGATTCGACAGTGGCTCATCAAGCAGGAACACCTTCGGCTGGCGCACCAGCGCGCGGCCCAGCGCGACCCGCTGGCGCTGGCCGCCGGACAGCGCAGCCGGCCTGCGTTCCAGCAGCGCCGTGAGTTCCAGCGTATCGGCGGCGGCTTGGATTCGCGCGGCTATCTCGGCCTTCGGATGGCCGCGGAGCTTCAGGCCGAAGGCCAGGTTTTCGGCCACGGTCATGTGCGGGTATAGGGCGTAACTCTGGAACACCATCGCGATGTCGCGATCCTTGGGCGCGATGTCGTTGACGATGCGGCCGTCGATAGCCAGCGTGCCGCCGCTGATCGCTTCCAGGCCGGCGATCATCCGCAGCAGCGTGGACTTGCCGCAACCCGACGGCCCGACCAGCACCAGCAGCTCGCCGTCGGCCACTTCGAAGCTCGCGCCATGCACGGCGACATGCCCATCCGGGTACACC
>JAYUIZ010000482.1:0-5533 GCA_043765595.1 Lysobacter sp.
CGGTCCGCAGGGCATGCTGGTCGGCGAAGAAGTGCTGGAGCGGGTCGCACGCCATCTCGGACTGCCTGCGCACGAGGTTCGCGAGCGCAATTTCTACCGTCCGGCCAGTGATGGTGACGGTCATGGTCGCGGCGACCGCAACCAGACCCACTATGGGCAGCCGGTGGTCGACAATCACCTGCCGGCGCTGTGGCAGCAGTTGCTGCGCGAAAGCGAGTTCCTGGCCCGCCGCGAAGCGGTCGCCACATTCAACGCCGGCAGCGCCCGACGCAAGCGTGGAATCGCCATCACGCCGGTCAAGTTCGGCATTTCCTTCAACAAGACCGAGTACAACCAGGCCGGCGCGCTGGTCCACATCTACAGCGACGGCAGCGTGCAGCTCAACCACGGCGGCACCGAGATGGGCCAAGGCCTGCACACCAAGATGCTGGCGGTGGCCAGCCGCGTGCTGGGCGTCGACATGGCGCGCATCCGGATCATGCCGACCAGCACCGACAAGGTGCCGAACACCTCGGCGACCGCGGCCAGCAGCGGCTCCGATCTGAATGGCCAGGCGGTCAAGGCCGCCTGCGACACCCTGCTCGGACGCCTGCGTCCGGTCGCTGCGGAGCTGCTCGGCGTGACACCCGAACAGGTCCGTTTCGCCGACGATGCGGTGTTCGCCGACAATGACAGTGTTCGCCGGCTGCGCTTCGAGGACGTGGTCGGCGCCGCTTATCGGGCGCGGGTCAGCCTGTCCTCGACCGGTTTCTACCGCACCCCCGGCCTCAGCTGGGATCCGCATAGCGGCCAGGGCCATCCGTTCTATTACTTCGCGTTCGGCGCGGCCGTCAGCGAGGTCGAAGTCTGCGGATACACCGGCGTACACACGCTGCGCCGGGTCGATCTTCTGCACGACGTCGGCGACTCGCTGGCCGTCGCGATCGATCGCGGCCAGATCGAAGGCGGCTTCGTCCAGGGGCTGGGCTGGCTGACCTGCGAGGAGCTGCGCTGGAACGACGCCGGCAAGCTGCTCACTGACGCGCCCAGCACCTACAAAATCCCGACCGTAGGCGAAGTGCCGGAAGACGTCCGCTTGACGCTGTTCCGGAGCAGCGAACCGCCGACCACGCAGGTGATTTTCAGCAGCAAGGCGGTCGGCGAACCGCCCTTCATGTTGGCAATGAGCGTGCGCGAGGCGCTGCGCGAAGCGGTCGCCGCGTTTGGCGACGCGCGCGCAGTCGGCCTCGGCGCGCCGGCCACGCCCGAAGCGATCCTCACCGCCATCGAGCGCGTGCGCGGAGGCATCGGCCTTTGAACGAACGCTTGTTTGCGCGTCTGCACGCCTGGCTGGCGGCAGGTCCGGTGGTGCTGACCAGCGTGCTGGACACCCGCGGGGCGACGCCGCGCAAAGGCGGCAGTCGGATGCTGATCGGTGCCAGCGGCACTTTTGGCAGCGTCGGCGGCGGCATGGCCGAAGCCCAGGTGATCGCGGCCGCGCGCAACTTGTTGCGCGACGCGGGGCGCAGCGTCGAAGTCGAGATCGATCTGAGCGGCCGGCAGGGCGCCACCGGCATCTGCGGCGGACGGATGCGGATCGGCCTGCGCCGCTGGTATGGCGGCGATGATGGCCTGCGTGCGGCATCGATCGCCGAGACCCTGGCTACCGGGCGCGGTCTGACCCTCGGATGCGACGACCTCGGCGGCGGTGAACCGCAACAGATCCAGCCGGACCCGCGCCTGCTGATCGTCGGGGCTGGTCACTGCGGGCTTGCCCTGCACGACTTCGCCAATCTGCTTGATTTCGATCTGTGGGCCTATGACGAACGCAGCGAAGCGCTTGCGAAATTCAATCATGCAAATCGCTTGTGCGGCCCAATCGATTTACTGCCCAGCGCGCTGGACACGCAACGCGAGGTGTTCGCCGTGCTTCTGAATCGCGATTTCCAATGCGACATCGCCGCACTGCGCGCACTGTGCCAACGGCCGCCGCGCTTCATCGGCATGATGGGCAGCGCGAAGCGGATCGGCGAAGTGCGCGCCGCCTTGCCCGAGCACGCAGCCGCATTGGCCCGCCTGCGTGCACCGGTCGGCATCGACATCGACGCGCAGACGCCGCACGAGATCGCCGTCAGCATCCTCGCAGAGCTGATCCAGCAGCAGCGGCGCGCGCTGGCCTGTTGAGGCGCATGCAACCCCGCTCAGCACAGGAGGCGGCTTACGGATTGTGGGTGTCTTTGAATCTGTCCCCCAGGAACGGACGCCAAGAAGCACAGGGTCAAGCCGTTGGCTTCAGCCTCCTTGCATAGTCGTTGGGTGACAAGTATCCAAGCGTGGAATGCAGGCAACACAAGGTGGCAAAACAAAAGAAAAACAAGACATGAAAGACACCCATAATTCACTCACAATTCCAACACGCCCAAGCATTCCCGGTGAGCCGATCAAACGACCGCGAAGATGAAGTACATGCCGGCCGTCGCGATGACAGCGCCAGTCCAGCGGCGGGCCGAACGGGCGAACATCCTTGTCGATCCTGTGCCCAGCGCAAGCCCGGACACGAGGATCAGCGCTGTCGAGACCGCAAAGCCCGCGCAGTACGCATAGAGGGAGTACGCAGCGCTCATTTCGACAACGTGCTGATATCCATGCGCAAGCGCGAAGCATGCAACGAGGAGCGCGCCGACTGACGTAGACAGTCTGATCGAGCGCGCGATCAACACCCCCAGGACCGCAACGGAGATGGCGATACCCGCCTCTATTCCCGAGAACACCAAGCCCAGCGAGCCAAGCACGGCGCCGGCCACCATCATCACCGGAAAAACGACGGCCAACGCCCGGCGCTCTCTGCCCTGATGCTGCGATGCCCAAACACCGACTGCGAATATGGCCAGCAGATGATCCAGACCCGATAGCGGATGCAGGAGGCCGGAGACAAAGCCAGAGCTAGTGAATCCGGACGCAACATGGCTCGCATCGATGTGGGCGGAAGCAGGCAAGGCAAACGAAAGGACACAAACGCTCCAGAGTGCGCGTGCGGCAAGGCTGGAAATGCTTGATATGGGCGACTGGCGCTGATTCATCGTTATTCTCATGGTTGGTAGCGAAACATTCATGCACGATCGAGCAGTCCCTGCTTGCGGATGAAGGAGACCACCGCGTCCACACCCTCGCCGATGCGCAAATTGGTGAACACGAACGGCCGATCGCCGCGCATGCGCTTGGCATCCGCAGCCATGACATCGAGGTTGGCGCCGACGTGCGGCGCAAGGTCGGTCTTGTTGATGATCAGCAAGTCGGAACGGGTGATTCCCGGGCCGCCCTTGCGCGGGATTTTTTCACCGGCAGCCACGTCGATGACATAGATCGTGAGGTCGGACAGCTCCGGGCTGAACGTCGCCGCCAGGTTGTCGCCGCCCGATTCTATCAGCAACAAATCGAGCTGCGGAAATTCCGCGCTCATGCGAGCGATCGCTTCAAGATTGATCGAAGCGTCCTCTCTGATCGCGGTGTGGGGGCATCCGCCGGTTTCCACCCCCATCAAGCGCTCGGCAGGCAAGGCATCCGCACGCAGGAGGATTTCCATGTCCTCTTTCGTATAGATGTCATTGGTGATGACCGCCATCTCGTATTGATGACGCATGCGCTTGCAGAGCGATTCGCAAAGCGCGGTTTTCCCGGAGCCGACCGGGCCGCCGATACCGACCCGCAGCGGATTCGGCGTTTGATGATGCGATGCGTCAACCATGATGTCCATGCCAGTGATTTCAGGAGCGATATAGACGACTGTATTGCACTTCATGGCGCATGGACAGCATCGACAACCCCGGCGTCCAGTTGCACAGTTGATCGTCGGACAATGTCTGAGCGACGCATGCAGCCGATTCGAGTTCGACACGCAGCGACAACAGCAATCGCTGACCGGACATCTGCCCGAGCGGAACCGACTTGACGCAAACCAGTACCTGATTTTCCGCCCACGAGTACAAGCTGCCGAGCAGAGCGGCCTCATGCGGCACGCGCAGCGCAACGGCCGCACAGGCCAAGGCTGTGGGCAGCGGAATGTCCGCCTGTCTGGGCAGATCGGTCAACGAACGCACGTCGACGATGTCGAGATCGGCGAGCAGCTTGGCCAGGGAATATCCCATCTGTACGGTCTCGGCACGGAACTCGGCGGTATCCCGGGATGCGAGGAACACCTCTGTCCAATACTTCGCCGTCTGTGCATCTGCGGTGGAAAACGCTTCAAACAATCGCCACAGAACGGGCGCTTCAAACCGCGCGACGGCGTGATGCAAATGATCGACGATCCAATCGCGCGCACTGCGTTCGTCTTTGACCGTGCCGTTTTCCATTGCCGCTTCCAAGCCTTGGGAATAGCTGTACGCGCCTATCGGCAGCGATGGGCTGGTCAATAGCAGCAGATGCAGCAAGGCCGCGGATTGCATGCCGCTATTCCACGTCCGAGGGCCGATGGATGCGCTGACGCAGCGGGATCGGTGCGAGCGGATTGTGCGGATGGGCATCGCCGCCGCCATGGTGATGCCCACCGCCATAGGCTCCCGCCTCGGGCTCGAAACAGGCAAGCTCGTCGACAACGACCGCACCAAGGCCTTGCAGCATTTCCGTGAGCACGGTGTCCTTCCGGATGCGCAAGTAACCATCGCCAAGCTGGGCTTGCGTGTGGCGGTTGCCAAGATGGAAAGCGCAGCGCAACAGGGCGAACGCGGATTCGCACTCGACGCGGCACGTCGGCTCACGCGCGGCGACGATCTGCACCACACGGCCGTCGTCGCTCTGCAGCAGGTCGCCATCGCGCATGACCGTGCCACGCGGAGTCATTACGGCAACCTCTTCGCCATTGCTCATCAACGCGCGAAGTCGGCTCTTCTCGCGCAATTCGTAAGGCAATACCAATTGCGCAAACACCGTGTCCGCGCGTGCAATCTTTGTGTGAATGGTCAGCATGTCAGTTCGTCAAAAAAGAAAATATCGTTGCGCCATCGGCAGCACATGGGCAGGCTCACAAGTCAGCAACTCACCATCTGCACGCACTTCATAGGTCTCCGGATCCACTTCCATCTTCGGAGTGGCGCCATTGTGAATCATGTCCGTCTTTCGCACATCGCGCGTGTTCTTGACCGCGATGACGGTTTTGGTGAGCGCGAGCTTTTCGGCGATACCGGCATCCAGCGCCGCTTGGGACACAAAAGTGAACGACTTTTTCAAGCCGCCGCCGAAAGCGCCGAACATCAAGCGGGCATGCACCGGTTGCGGCGTCGGAATCGAGGCATTCGGATCATCCATTTGCGCTGCAACGATCATCCCGCTCTTCACGATCATGCTCGGTTTGACGCCAAAAAAAGCGGGCTCCCACAAGACAACGTCGGCGATCTTGCCGACCTCCAAAGAGCCTGTCACGTGAGAAATACCGTGAGTGATGGCCGGATTGATGGTGTATTTGGCGATGTAGCGCTTGACTCTAAAATTATCGTGGCCAGCGCTGTCTTCAGCGAGCGCGCCCCGCTGCATCTTCATCTTGTGCGCTGTCTGCCAG
>JAYUIZ010000483.1:0-1999 GCA_043765595.1 Lysobacter sp.
GCACTGTCGCGCAACCGATCGGACGCGGCGTTGAGTGCGTTCCCGTCCTGCGCTACCGCTGACGTCACCGTAGAGCTGTCGTCCCGCAGAAGTTCCGAAGCCGCCCAGAGTGCGCCGCCGTGTCGCTTCACGGCAGCACCTACCATTGCCGAATCCGCACGCAGTCTCAAGGATGCATATTCGAGGGCGGAGGCATCCTGCGCACCTGCGGCCGCTACGGTCGACGTGTCGTCTTGGAGACGCGCGGACGCGTACCGGAGTGCATTGCCGTTTTGTCTCACGGCCGCCATGACAACGGACGCGTCATCGCGCGCTATGATGCTTCTGAAGTTCAGGAACCGTTCCCATTCCGGCCCGACAACAGGTGTTGTTGACGCGGCAGGAAGCTCAGTGAGCGCGTACCTGAGCGCTGCACCATCTCGTGTCACGGCTGTTGTAACGAGCGAGCTATCGGTGCGCAGGGCGTCCGACGCGTGGCGAAGCGAAGCACCATCTCGCGACACGGCGGCTTTGACCACCGCAATGCTATCGCGCAAACGCGCCGATGCGTATTCGAGGGCGTCAGCATCCTCGCTGATCGCCGCGACCGCAACGGCGGCGCTGTCACGAAGGCGCTCTGAAGCATACTTCAAAACGTGCCCATCATGCGCGACGGCGACCGTGACCAATGCGGCATCATCACGGAGACGCGCGGATGCGTACTTGAGAGCGCCGGCGTTGTTCCCGAGCGCGACCATGACAACCGCCGATTGGTCTCGCAAGCGCTCGGAGGCATATTGAAGCGAGCCTCCCTCCCGCGTCAGGGCCGGGACCGCCACAGCGACGTCGTCGCGAAGATGCGTAGATGCATAGCGTAGCGCACTGCCATCCTGAATTACTGCCGCCGTTACAACCTTCGCATCGTCCATGAGGCGCGCGGATACTTCAGCCAGCGCGTTCCCGTCTTGGGATACGGCGGCAGTGGCTAACAGGGGGTCGTCCTTAAGGCGCGCTGAAGCGTGCTCAAGCGCGCGTCCGCTCAGCTCGACGGCAGCCATGACGACAGCCGCATCGTCCTTCAGACGGGTGGACGCCCAATAAAGCGCGTTCCCATTCTTTCCCACAGCCGCCAGAACCACCTCGGTGTCATCTTTGAGTCGCGAGGACGCATAATAAAGCGCCGCGGCGTCGTACTTCAGTGCCGCTGTCACCAGGACCGTGTCGTCCGGCGCCATGCTGACCACCTCGTTGGTATAGTATGCGGCAAGGGCGCATTTCTCTTTCTTGGGAAGCTTGCGAAAAAGTGCTTTAAATCGCAGCGCGTTTATGGCGCTGCCGTAGCCATAGCCCGCGGCGGCTCCAGAGCGCAGTTTGTCCACGCGTACCAACAATCTTGCGACATTCACACGCGCGTCAAACGCCACCTCATCAGCAGGCCACGCTCCGCGCACGTCAAACCGGACTGGTGCCTCGGAGGAGCCACGGCTCCCTTTGACTAACGTGGTTGCACGCTGTTGCTGCTGTGCTGCATCGTCGTCTAGGACATGGCGAAAGGCTTTTCTTTCAAGCTGGCAGCAGGACTGAACTTCACCACCATCGCCGCACGCGAGAAGCAGGCTCGACGCAATCAGCCCCAGCGCGACGGGCAGCGCCCGCCTCGCGTCCGACCCCCACAACGTCCAGTTCAGGCTTGTCCTCATAAGACGACTCCGAGCAAAGCGCAGTCCAATCGCGAATCTCCGCGCATCTGCGGCATTGTAATCCGCCATTCACAACGCCCAGCGTAAACGCGGGTTCACAGCCGGCAAACCTGCGCATCTCGCGAAGTTTGCCACCACCTCAACCCACAAAAGCAAAAAGCCTCGGTTCTGTTTCCAGAATCGAGGCTTGGTGCAGCGCATACAGCCAGCGCGGGGCGGGTGAAAACCCGGCAGCGACCTACTCTCCCACAAGGTCACCCTTGCAGTACCATCGGCTCCGATGAGCTTAACTTCCGAGTTCGGGATGGGATCGGGTGTGG
>JAYUIZ010000484.1:0-5529 GCA_043765595.1 Lysobacter sp.
CTTGGATGCTATATGCCGCTGCAGCGGTGGCCTTGCTGTGGTGGCTGTCGTACCTGGATCGCATTCGGCTCAAGCGCCGTCACGATTACCAGCTGAGCCAGCAGAAGCGAGTGCTGGCCGAAGAAGCTTCCCTAGCCAAGAGCCGCTTCCTCGCCAACCTCGGCCATGAAGTGCGTACGCCGATGACCGGCGTACTGGGCATGAGCGAGCTATTGCTGTCGACCGCGCTCGACAGCAAACAGCAAGGGCAAGTGCATGCGATCCGGCGTGCAGGCGGACATCTGCTGCGGCTGGTCAACGATGCGCTGGATCTCGCGCGGATCGAAGCCGGGCGCTTTGAATTGGACATCGCGGATTTCGAACTCGACGTGTTGATCGGCGATACCGTCGCATTGATGCGGCCGCTCGCCGAGCGTAAGGGTCTGGCACTGGTCGTCGACATCGCCGATGACGTGCGCGGGGGCTGGCAGGGAGATGTCACGCGTCTCAGTCAGATTCTGCTGAATTTGCTAAGTAATGCGATCCGGTTTACCGCGCGCGGCGAAGTGGGCTTGTCCGTGGAGGGATCGGTGCCGCATGGTCTGTGTTTCACGGTGCGCGATACCGGGCCGGGCCTCGATGAGGAACAGCAGAGCCGTCTGTTCCGCCGCTTCGAGCAGGCGGAGGGCGCGCGCACTGCCAGCCGCTATGGTGGCAGCGGATTGGGCCTCGCGATCTGCCGCGAACTGGCGGTGGCGATGGGCGGTGACATCGAGCTGCGCAGCGTCTTGGGCGAAGGCGCTGCTTTCATCGTGCGCTTGCCGCTGGTGCGTGCCGACGGATCCGCCGCAACAGCGTCGGTCCCGGGTCATCCTGCGATGTCGACGCCGCAGATGAGCCTGCATGTACTGTTGATAGAAGACGATGCCATTGTCGCCGACGTGCTGACCGGCATGCTGCAGGCGCAGGGGCATCGCGTGGTTCATGTCGCTCACGCGCTCGCTGCGTTGGCCGAGGTCGCGACACGGCGTTTCGATCTGGCCTTGATCGATCTCGACCTGCCGGGCATGGACGGCCTGGCGCTGGCGCGACATCTGCGCATGCAGACATTCACTCAGCCCATGGTGGCGGTCACCGCCCGTGCCGATCATGAGGCCGAACCGCAATCGCGCGAGGCCGGCTTCGATGCGTTCCTGCGCAAGCCGTTGACCGGAGACATGCTGGCGGAGGTGATCGGAACGATGATGGTGCAAGCATCATCGCCGTAAAAGTTTGTTTCTTCTCTATCTCGCGCTGATCTCATGCACTGCCTGCACCAGCGCAGCGACGTGATCAGGATTCATGTCCGGCGACATGCCGTGGCCGAGGTTGAAGACATGGCCGTCGCGCGAGCCGCCGTTGCCTTCGGCATAGCTGTCCAGTGCGCGACGCACCTGTTCGCGGATCGCGTCGGGTGAACCGTAGAGCGTAGCGGGATCGAGATTGCCCTGCAGCGCGACTTTGCTGCCGGTGCGGCGCGCGGCGTCGCCGAGTTCGATGGTCCAGTCGACGCCTACGCCTTCAGTGCCGGAGGCGGCGAGTTCTTCCAGGTAGGCGTTGTTGCCCTTGCCGAACAGGATCAGCGGCGTGCGCCCGGCGCCGTTGCCGCGCTGCAATTCGCGGGCGATGCGGACGAGGTAGGGCAGCGAAAATTCGCGGTACATCGCCGGGCTGAGCACGCCGCCCCAGGTGTCGAACACCTGCAGTGCCTGTGCACCCGCTGCGCGCTGCGCGGCCAGATAAGCGATCACCGCGTCGGTGTTCACCGACAGCACGCGATGCAGCAGCTCGGGCGCGTTCAGCGCCATCGCCTTGATCTTCGAGAAATTGTCGCTGCCGCCGCCTTCGATCATGTAGCAGGCCAGCGTCCACGGGCTGCCGGAAAAACCGATCAGCGGCACACTACCGTTCAGTTCGCGGCGGATCACCCGCACTGCGTCCATGACATAGCGCAATTCGGTTTCCATGTCCGGCACCGCGAGCTTCGCCACGTCGTCAGCGGTGCGTACCGGGCGCTCGAACTTCGGGCCTTCGCCATCCGCGAAATACAGGCCCAGGCCCATCGCATCCGGCACGGTCAGGATGTCGGAGAACAGGATTGCGGCGTCCAGCGGAAAACGGCGCAGCGGCTGCAGGGTCACTTCGCAGGCCAGCTCGGGATTCTTCGCCAGCGCCAGAAAGCTGCCGGCCTGTTTTCGGGTGGCGCGGTATTCCGGCAGATAGCGTCCGGCCTGGCGCATCAGCCAGACGGGCGTGCGGTCAACGGGCTCGCGGCGCAGGGCGCGGAGGAAACGGTCGTTGCTCGGAGCGGTGTGGGTGGTCAAGCGGAGATCCTGGGCGGTAGTGTCTATCGAAAACAGGGAGGGAGAAGTTCAACGGACTTCGATGCTGTCGCAGCGGCCATCCATGGCGACACACGCTTGGCTTGGGAACGCCTGGCCCGGCCATCCTTGGCCGGGCGCTCGGCGACATGTGAACTGCCGATAGGGCAGTTCACAATCATGTCACCTCGCCCTGCGCGAACATCAACTGGAAGCCTTTCTTGAGCGTCTGGTCGCGCGCGCGCGCGAAGGCGGCGAGTGCGCTGGCCTGGTCGAGATACTGCTCGCGCTTGAGGGTGCTGCGGCCGCCGACCTGGCCCGACTCGCGGGTCAGCGTCCAGCCGCCGATCAGATCGGCCTCCAACTGCAGTTGCACGAAGCGTGGAGCTTCGCGGTCGTCGGGACGTTGCTGCAGGAAAAGGCGCATGTTCGGATTGTAAGGGCTGGCGCCGGGTCCCGCCCGGGGTCAGCCTTCCAGCAGGGTTTCGAGTACGGCGTCTTCCGGCACGTTGGAGACGATCCGCGCCGTGCCGGGCGTTTCCCACAGCACGAAGCGTAGGCCGCTGGCGCTGGCTTTCTTGTCCATGCGCATGCGGTCGAGCAGCAGATGGGCGTCCAGTCCAGCCGGTAGCTTGGTGGGCAGTCCGAAGGCGGTCAACAGGCTGCAGATGCGTCCCACGTCCGCAGCCGGCGCCATGCCGAGATGCGCCGACAATCGCGCCGCCAGCACCATGCCCACCGCCACTGCTTCGCCGTGATTAAGCGCATGGCCGCCATCGCCGCTATAGCCCTGCTCGGCTTCGATCGCATGGCCGAAGGTGTGGCCGAAATTCAGCAGCGCGCGTTCGCCGTGTTCCAGCGGATCGCGCTCCACGATGCTCGCCTTGTGCTGGCAACTGCGGGCGATCGCGTCCATCAGCGGTCCGCGTTCGCGCGCCAGCAGCGCCAAGGCGTGCGTTTCCAGCCAGTCGAGGAAGGGCGCATCGACGATGGCCCCGTATTTGACGACCTCGGCCAGACCGGCGCGCAGTTCGCGCTCCGGCAGTGTGTCCAGCGTGCCGATGTCTGCGAACACGGCGCGCGGTGGATGGAAGGCGCCGACCAGATTCTTGCCCTGCGGCAGATCCACCGCGGTCTTGCCGCCGACCGAGGAATCGACCATCGCCAGCAGCGTGGTCGGCAGTTGGATGCAGTCGATGCCGCGCATCCAGCAGGCGGCGGCGAACCCCGCCAGATCGCCGACCACGCCGCCGCCCAGCGCCAGCACGCAGGCGTCGCGGGTCGCGCCGGCCTGCGCCAGCGCATCGATGGCGGCGCCGAAGTGGCCCAGGGTCTTGGACTGTTCGCCGGCTGGCATGGTGAACCGCGTTACCCGCAGCTCGGGACGCACCTTGTGCAGCGCGCTCTCGACCCGCTTCGCGTAAAGCGGTGCGACATTGTCGTCGCTGACCAACAGCACGTGACGACCGTGGATACGGGTTGCCAGCGCAGTGCCTTCGTCGAGCAGACCTTCGTCGATCGCGATGCTGTAGGGATGCGCGCCGCCGACGTTGACGGTGCGAAGTGCGGGAGTGGTCATGTCGGATCCGCTGCGCGTGAGGGAGCAGCGGGACGCCGCCAGTGAGGTTCAATGCGCTGGGCCAGAAGCGCCACAGCATCGCGCTTGTCCATGCCGACGGGCGAAAACGTCAGATCGGCGACCTCGGCGTACAGCGGCGCACGCGCGGCCGCCAGCCGCGTCAACACCTCAGTGCGGTCGACGCCGGCCAGAAGCGGCCGGCTGCGGTCGGAGGCCAGCCGCGCCAGTTGTTCTTCAACATCGATCTGCAAATACGCCACGAACCCGCGCTGGCGCATCAGTGCCCGGTTGTCCGCGTCCAGTACCGCGCCGCCGCCGGTGGCGATCACGCAGGCATCGCGGGCCAGTACGTCTGCCAGCACTGTGCTTTCGCGGCGGCGGAAACCGGGCTCGCCTTCGCTGGCGAAGATCGCCGGGATGTCCGCGCCAGCCCGCACTTCGATCTCACGGTCCAGATCGACGAAGTCCAGCCCCCAGCGCTGTGCCAAGCGTCGGCCCAGCGAACTCTTGCCGGCGCCCATCGGGCCGACCAGCACAAGATGTGTGGAGGGAGTCATGTCGGGATTTTAACAGCCGGGGCGTAGCCTGAGGTTCCGGCGCAACGCCGGCCATCGCGGAGTAATCTCATGTCCATCGCCAAGATCATCGAAATCAATGCCTCGTCCAAGACCAGCGTCGAGGATGCTGTCCGCAGCGGGCTGAAGAAGTGCGCCGAGTCGGTCAAGAACATCAAAGGCGCCTGGGTCAACGAGACCAAGGTCGTCACCGACGACGCTGGCAACGTCACCGAGTGGCGGGTGAACATGCGGGTGAGTTTCGTCGTCGAATAGACCTCGTCGATCGACAGCGTCGCCACGCGCAGGCCGCGTTCGCGCGCCAACGCCGCCATCTGTGCGCCGAGCGTGGATTTCCGGAGCCCGGCAGCCCGGCGATGGCGCAGGTCCGCACGCCCAAATGCAGCGCATCGTCGAGGACATCGTCGACGACCGCGGCTTTGAAGCCTGACGACCCGAAACCCGGTCGAGTCAATTTGATCGGGATCATGGGCGTCGGCGACGGCATCGCGCGACAATAGCGCAACGCCCTCTTCAGCAGCCCTCGCCATGACCCTCTACGCCGAAGCCCTTGCCACATTCGATTCGCTGTTCGCGCAGGCCAAGGCGGCCGGCATTCCCGAACCCACCGCGATGACAGTCGCCACCGCCACGTCTGGCGGCCTGCCTTCGGCGCGCATGGCCCTGCTGAAAGCCCACGACGAACGCGGTTTCGTTTTCTACACCCATCTCGACGGCCGCAAGGGCCGCGAACTGCAGGCCAATCCGCAGGCCGCGCTGCTGTTCTTCTGGAAAGCCCTTGGCGACGACGGCGTGCAGGTGCGGATCGAAGGCGAGGTTGAGATTGTCGACGATGCCGAAGCCGAGGCCTACTTTGCGAGGCGCCCGCGCGCCAGTCAGCTCGGCGCCTGGGCCTCGCACCAGTCTGAAACGCTGGACGCGCGCGAAACCTTCGAGCAGAGGTTCGCCGATGCCGAACGCGAATACGAAGGCCGCGACGTGCCGCGCCCGCCGCGCTGGGTCGGCTTCCGCGTGGTACCGCGCAACATCGAGTTCT
>JAYUIZ010000485.1:0-5518 GCA_043765595.1 Lysobacter sp.
CAGGCCCCGCTTCGGCGGGGCCTTTTTCTTTCTTCCCACACATGATCGAGTCGTTGCCGGAATGAATACAGCCATGCGCATCGCTATCGTTGGATACGGTACCGCTGGACAGGCGCTGGCCGTGGCCCTGAGTCGCGACGGTCATCGCGTCGAAGTCTTTGAACGCGTGCCGGAGCCTGGTCCTGTCGGTGCTGGATTCCTGCTGCAGCCCACCGGTCTGAGCGTGCTGTGGGAACTTGGTCTGCTCAATGCCGCGCTGCGGCACGGCGCGTTGGTGACGCGCCTGTTCGGCGAAACCGTGGCCGCGCGTCCGGTGATGGACATGCGTTACCGCGAGCTGCATCCGGCCCTGTTCGGACTGGGTATGCAGCGCGGCGCGATCTTCCAATTGCTCGATGCCGCGTGGACCCAGGAACGGCGCTTGTACTGCGGCCGCGAGATCGTGCAGATCGATCACCAGCGCGGCGTGCTGCGCGATGCGCACGGCGACGAACACGGGCCATACGATCTGATCGCGGTTGCCGATGGTGCCGCATCGCAGCTGCGTGCGGAGATCGGTGAGGTCGCATTCGATCGGCCGTATCCCTGGGGCGCGCAGTGGTGCCTGGTATCTGCGGGCGAGTGGCCGTGGCGCGACGAATTGCGTCAGCGCTATCGCCGCGCGCGACGGATGGCCGGCATGCTGCCGGTGGGCACGCGGCCGGACGATCCGGTGCTGCGGCTGAGTTTCTTCTGGAGCCTGCCGGCGGCAGCGCTTGCCGAAGCGGGCCGCGATGCCGCGCGTTGGCGCGAGGAGCTGGCCGAGGTCTGGCCGGAAGCGCTGGATTGCCTGCGCGATACCGCGGTTCCCGGCGGGCTGGCGCAGGCGCGCTATCGCGATACCGTGCTGCGTCGCTGGCATCGCGGCCGCGCGGTGCTGGTCGGCGATTCGGCGCATGCGATGAGTCCGCAGCTGGGGCAGGGCGTCAACATGGCATTGATCGATGCGCTGACCCTGCGCGATGCCCTGCGCAATGCAGGCAGCATTCCAGTGGCGCTCGCTGCGTATCAGCGCGCGCGTCGTGAACATCTGCGCGCCTATCATTTTTGGAGCCGCTGGCTGACGCCGCTGTTCCAATCGGAGCACGACACCATCGCTTGGCTACGCGATGCGGTGTTCCATCCGTTCTCGCGCATCCCCGGCGGGCGCGTGCAGTCGCTGCGCGTGCTCACGGGCACCCGTCGCGGCTGGTTCGGGACGTACCCGCTGCCGCAAGCCTTCGTCGACACGCTTGCGGCGGCCGGAGAAAAACGATGAGCGGATGGTCATGGTGTGTGGGGCTTGCCGCGATGACGGCCCTGGTTTTCGCTTTCTTGGATCGTCCAGACTCGAGTGAGTTACAGCTTCGGGCCTTTCGGTGCTGGATCGTCCTGCGTCCGCGTCGGTTGCTGTTGCGCCAACTGCTGCGCTTGCTGTTGTTGTTGGGCCATCGTGTCCTGAACCTGCTGCGAGACTTGCGTCAACGTCGTGGCGTTGTCCTGCGCGGCGGGCAGGAAAGCCAGGTTGTTCGTTGGATTGTCAAGAGCGCCTTGGCCGGCGATCAGGCCGCTACGATCTTTGTTGAAGACGACGAAATCGATCCGATTCAGGCGCCCATTCCCCTCGTCTTGTCCAGCGGGGGGCAGGGGGGCGGGCCGTGCCTGTGAGGCTGATGTGGGCCACATTGGCGGCGGCCTGCTGTAAGCGTTCGCCTGAGAAGGTGCCGGGAGGGATGTTCGGCGAACGCTCAATCGCGTCCACCGCCTGCTGATAGCGTGCGTGGCCGGGGTGGTCGCGGTTTGTGATGTCGGACGCAGGCGTCGGAGCGGGTTGCGTTGGCTGCCGCTCGGGTTGCGACGGCGCAGATTGCATCGGCATCGACTGCGCGGGCGTCGCCTGCTGCGGTGCGCCCTGCTGCTGGGTTTGCACGCGCGGCGCGGAGCCGAGATTGAATTCGCCCAGGACGCCGTTATCGAGCATCTTGTCCAAACTCACGGTGATATGGGGTTGCGATCTGGATCGATTTTCCTCGGGCACATTGTTATGCGCGTAAGGGTTGCGCAGTGTGATCCAGACTTCGCTGGCGCCAGCCTTTTTCTCGCGCTGCTCGATGTCCGTGACGATATAGGCATGATGCGACATCAGTCCGTCATTCACCTTGGCGTTTCGTGTGGACAGCGTTACCGCCTTGTCCGCGTCGAGTGCTTCCCGTAGCAGGGTGTAGGCACCATTCGCATCGCTGAATCTGGTGACGTTGCTGTTTTTGAGGGGCATATCGAAAGGCGGCGCATCGCCGTTGTTGCCGGGCGGCGCCGACGGCCCTTTGGGTGCGTTGCTATAGCGCAGGTTGTGGCCGATCTCTCCCGTCAACGCGAACATGGCTTCGTGCAGGGAGCCGCCGCGGGTATCGCTGCCGATGACATCGTACGCTTCATTCCTATTGTCGTTTTGGGGATTGGGGTCGTACAGCTTGGCGAAAGCGGTTTACATTACAGATGCCCAAATCGGGCTGCCGCTTTTGTTGTCGGCGGTGCCACCGCCTTGTCGCTGGATGTTGTCTTCCACGTCGGCTTGATTTACCGGCACTTCCACTACGCCGCGCGTCGGGTGATACAAGGTGACATTGAAGATACCTACGTCAGGGCTAATTGGATCGGGCTGATAGCGGATTGCATCGCGAATTCGGTCCGGCTGCTGTGCTGCTAATGCGCCATTGATGACACCAGATAGCAATTGTAAACCGAGTCCTGCTCTATATCAGTCAATTGCGGTTGGCCGTTGGCTCCATACAACTGTTGATCGGTATACTTCGGTAGCTGCTTGCCCATATCCTTGCCCTCTTGAGTAAGGATTAAATCTTAATTTTCTTTCAAATATTCGCCAATAAAACGAGATCGATGCGCGACTACTCAACCACTTTTTTAAGCTCAAAGCGGCCTATCAATCGACGTCCGTGAGCCCCTGGTACAGGATATTTGGTCATTGCAATCGCAAAATAATGATCGCTTCCATCAATTTTGACTTTCCACATTCTCACCAGATCAAAGCCTGGATTACGCCAACCCTCTCTGATTTCTTGCAACACGCGCCATCGGCCATTTTCGTTTTCTGGGTATAGGGCGTGGCCTTTACTTATTGCGACCCATTTATCTGATTTTTTTCTGTCCCAAAAAAACCGCTGGTCAATCACTTCATATTCCTGGCGCAAGTGAGCCTCCAGCCATTGAATAAACGCCGCTTCCGCATATTCCTGATCTCGCTTGCTCAACGGCCGTTTAGATGGCAGTGAATATGGCCATATCCGATCCAGCAACGATTTTGGCTGTGCATCAAGATCGTCTGCACGCACCGTCGCGCAGCCGGCGATGGATATGGACAGCATCGCCCCCAAGAGGTATCGCAAGATGCTTTGGCGTGTTGACATGCCGCGCCTCCAACTTGGTGGCTGTTGTGTTTCGTGCAGACCCCGAAAATCTTTCCGCTGGTCATCGCCATGGATTTTTAGCGGCGTGCAATACCGGAACAGTAGCATCGGACGACATGAATCGCCTCGGAAAAAGCGGGGCGGTTCACTGCTTTCGCCACGTGCGGATGCACCGCATCCTCGCTCGGAGGATTCCAGCCCCGTCTGTGCGCCAGGCTGCGATGAGGCAATGGATGAACACCGGATGCGCGCGCTTTCTGGCGGTGAATGGTGCACTGCGGTAGGCTTGGTGGCTCTGTCAGAACCGATGATCCCGCCGTGTCCGCCGAGCCCGCCCAGATCGATCCCACCCAGTATTCCCCCCGATCCGTCGAAGCCGCCGCCCAGCGCTTCTGGGGCGAGTCCCGTGCCTTCGAGGTCGACGAGCTGTCGGACAAGCCCAAGTATTTCTGCCTGTCGATGCTGCCGTACCCGTCGGGCGCGCTGCACATGGGCCACGTGCGCAACTACACTATTGGCGATGTGATCAGCCGCTTCCGGCGGATGACCGGCCATAACGTGCTGCAGCCGATGGGCTGGGACGCCTTCGGCCTGCCGGCCGAGAACGCCGCGATCAAGAACAAGACCGCGCCGGCCAAGTGGACCTACGCCAACATCGAGCACATGCGCAGCCAGCTGCAGGCACTGGGCTACGCCATCGACTGGTCGCGCGAGTTCGCCACCTGCCGTCCAGACTACTACGTCCACGAACAGCGCATGTTCACCCGGCTGATGAAGAAAGGCCTGGTTTATCGAAAGAATTCGGTGGTGAACTGGGATCCGGTCGATCAGACCGTGCTGGCCAACGAACAGGTGATCGACGGCCGCGGCTGGCGCTCCGGCGCGGTGGTCGAGAAGCGCGAGATCCCGCAGTGGTTTTTGAAGATCACCGCCTACGCGCAGGAACTGCTGGACGGGCTGGATACGCTGCCGGGCTGGCCGGAATCGGTCAAGACCATGCAGCGCAACTGGATCGGCCGCAGCGAAGGCCTGGAGATCCAGTTCCGCGTTGACGGCGAAGACGAACCGCTCACCGTCTACACCACGCGTCCCGATACCCTGATGGGCGTGACCTTCATCAGCGTCGCAGGCGAGCATCCGCTGGCGCTGAAGGCCGCCGGATCGAATCCCGAACTGGCGGCCTTCCTGGCCGAACTGCGCCAGGGTGGCGTGTCGGAAGCCGAGCTGGAAACCCAGGAAAAGCGCGGCATGGCCACCGGCCAATGGGCGATCCATCCGGTCACCGGCGAAGACGTACCAATCTACGTCGCCAATTTCGTGCTGATGGGCTACGGCACCGGCGCGGTGATGGCGGTGCCGGCGCACGACCAGCGCGACTGGGAGTTCGCCAAGACTTACGGCCTGCCGGTGAGGCCGGTGATCGTGCCGCCGTCGGTGCGCGATGCGCTGGCGGAAGTTGCCTCGCACGTCGCAGGCCACGACGATCCGATGGCCGTCGCGCTGGGCACGCATGCGCCGGTGGATGTGATCGAGATCGATGCGGCTGTATCGGTCGTGCGCGATTATTTCGAAAACATCGAACAGCGCGGGGCGCAGACCGAGCGCGGCCTGCTGATCAATTCCGGCGAATATGACGGCATGGATTTCGACGCCGCATTCGATGCGCTGGCCGTACGTTTTCAAGCTGCCGGCACAGGCGGGCGCAAAGTCAACTTCCGCATCCGCGACTGGGGCGTCAGCCGCCAGCGTTACTGGGGCTGTCCGATCCCGGTGATCTATTGCCCGCAATGCGGTGCGGTGCCGGTGCCGGAAGAGCAGCTGCCGGTAATCCTGCCCGAGAACGTGGAAGACGCGTTCGCAGCCGGCGTGGTGCTGTCGCCGATCAAGGCCGATCCCGAGTGGCGCAAGACCACCTGCCCGCAGTGCGGCGGCCCGGCCGAGCGCGAAACGGATACTTTCGACACCTTCATGGAATCGAGCTGGTACTACGCGCGTTACACATCGCCGGGCGCGACCGATATGGTCGACGGTCGCGCGAAATACTGGACGCCGGTCGATCAGTACATCGGCGGCAT
>JAYUIZ010000486.1:0-1992 GCA_043765595.1 Lysobacter sp.
GGTGAAGCGGACGCGGATCGGCATGCCGTCGAGCATGTCGTCGGCATGGAACAGCCCAGTCCCATCCGCGAAGCCGCCCTTCACCGGCGTATCGATGCGGTCGGGATGGCGCCCGTCCAGCCACCAGATCGACCACGTCGCGCTGGCGGGATCGAAGCTGCGCAGCGCCGCGGCCCGGTAGGCGCCGTCGGGAAGTTCCAGCAAGTTGTCTTCGAGGTTGCCGAAACCGCCGAGTATCTTGCGGGTGGTCGAAGTGCCTTCGAATTCGATCCACTCGCTGCAATCCGCGAGGCGCGCCTTGAGCCTGCGATGACGCACGCGCCAGTCGCCGATGATGAAGTCGAAGTCGTCGGGTGGGAGGTTCGCGGTCGCGGCGGCGTGGTTCATGGCGCTGTTCCAGCTGGAAATAAGCCACGACCATAGCAGCCGATTGCTGACAGGTTCTGTCAGCAAACTTCGACACGCAGAACGTGTCCGCCCGACGTGAAGCAGCCCCGGCTTGCACCGAGGCTGCTTCGATAGCGCTATGCAGTGCGTCGATGGATCGACGCGTGCTGGTTCAATCCAATCCGTTTCAGAACGTGATGCTCCAGCTGTTGATGTAGCCGGTATCGGCGTTGGCGTTGTCGTTCGCACGCAAGTTCCACGTGCCGTTCAACGCTTCGGTCGACAGATTGACCGTGAAGGTCTGGATGATGTTGTCGGCGCTGCCGCCGGCGCGGTTGTGCAGCACGTACACGCTGCCGTCCGGCGCCACCAGATCGACCTTCAGGTCGCCCTTATAGGTGTGCACGATGTTCACCGCGACCGGCGTGGTGGCCGAGCCGTTGCCGGTGCGGCCGGACACGGTGATCGGGCTGTTGACTGTGGCGTTGTCGTTGATCGTGTAATCGGTGGTGTTGGTGTAGGTCTGCGCGCCGCCGCTGCTGCTGACGGTGACCGAACGCGTGGTGGTGTTGGTGGCGCCGCCGTTGTCGGTGACCGTCAGCGCGACCGTGTACGTGCCCGCGGCGGTGTAGGTCTTGCTGGGGTTGGCCGCGGTGGAGGTGGTGCCGTCGCCGAAATTCCAGCTGCGGCTGGCGATGCTGCCGTTGCTGTCGGTGGAGGTGTCCGTGAAGCTCACGGTCAGGCCGCTGATCGTCGAGGTGAAATTCGCGACCGGAGGCGTATTGCCACCGCCGCCGCCGTTGTCGCCGTCCGGGGCCACGCCGCCGAAGTGGGTGGAGACCTGCGGCCAGATCAGCGACATCTTCGCGCCCTTGTTCAGGCTGCCGCCCAGGTGATGCAGCGCCAGCGCCTTGTGGCTGGAGCGCGCGATGACCGGCGAACCGGAACTGCCGCCTTCGGTATCGCAGTAATAGCCGATGTCGGTATTGGTGCCGTTGCCGCTGGTGCTGGCGCTGTTGACCCTGCAGCGGCCGCCGCCGTCCTGGTCGCTGACGATGCTGAGTTCCTTCTGGCGACCGCCCGGATGGCCGGCGATCATGATTTCCTCATTGAGCGTGGCTGCGCGCGTTTCCAGACCCAGATAACCGAAGCTGGCGATGTTGGCGAAGTTCTTCACCGTGTACAGCGTGTAGTCCAGCGTGGTGTTGGTCGCCAGCATCTGGTCGCCCGGGACCTTGGTCGGCGTGGCCGCCGCGCCGCCGCAGCTGCTGAGCTGATAGTTGAACCATACTTCCGCCGCCGCCGTAGCGCTGGCGGTGGCGATGCAGTGGTTGTTGGTGAACATGCGGTTGTCCGGACCCGCGCGCCAGGTGGTGCACAGGCCGCCGCCGCTCATCACCAGGCGCGCGACGGGGCGTGAGCGGTCGAACGCGGTGGGGTCGCTGGAGGCGTAGCAGGCGGCCGCGCGCTTGTCGTCGGTGCCGATGATCGAGCGCGTGCCGAACGAACCGTCCAGCATGCCGTCGATCTGCAGCTCGCGCAGCTTGCGCTCGGAATAACCCTGCAGATAGCGGTTGACGCGGATGCCGTCGTCGCTGCGCCAGG
>JAYUIZ010000487.1:0-5513 GCA_043765595.1 Lysobacter sp.
ACGCGCACCACATGTCCGCGCCGCATCCCGAAGGCCTGGGCGCGCGGCTGGCGATGCAGGGCGCACTGGCCCGCGCAGGCTTGGCACCCGCCCAGATCGGCTATCTGAATCTGCACGGCACCGCCACGCCGGCCAACGACACCAGCGAAGCGATCGCAGTCGGCGGGCTGTTCGCCGACCACATGCTCAGCGATGGCCTGCATGCCAGTTCCACCAAAGGCTGGACCGGACATACGCTGGGCGCCGCTGGCATCGTCGAATCGGTGTTCGCGCTGCTGGCACTGGAGCACGGCCTGCTGCCGGGCATCCTCGGCAGCGACGAGGCGGGCGAGACGCAGCCCGACCCCGCCTGCGGCCCGCAGATTCGTTTCGAGAACGCAGAACGCACGATCCATTACGCGATGAACAATTCCTTCGGCTTCGGCGGCAACAATGCCTCGCTGATCTTTGGACGCGAATGATGACCACCACCGCACCGCCCAACATGCTCACCGCGCATATCGAAAGCATCGGCTTCTGGAGCAACGGCCTGCCATCGTGGCAGGCCGCGCAAGCGTTCGTCGTCACCGGCGCGCTGCCCGACGGCGCCCCGGTCAAACCCTCGCCGCAGCTGCTGGCGCCGAACGAACGCAGGCGCTCGCCGGAATCGGTCGCGGTGGCGCTGGAAGTCGCGCTGGCCGCGTGCGCAGACGCCGGGCGCGCACCCGCGGACTTGCCGTCGGTGTTCACCTCGACCCACGGCGATCTGTCGATCACCGATTACATGTGCGCGACCCTGGCCACCGCGCCGCGCGATATCTCGCCGACGAAATTCCACAACTCGGTGCACAACGCCGCCGCCGGCTACTGGACCATCGGCGCAGGCTGCATGCGCGAGGCGACCGCGATCAGCGCCTACGACGCCAGCTTCGCCCAGGGCCTGATCGAGGCCATGGCCCAACTCGCCGAAGGTGGCGACGCGGTGCTCTTGGTCGGCTACGACACCGGCTCGGTCGGCCCGCTGCTGTCGGTGCACGACTGCAGCGGGCTGCTCGGCGGCGCGCTGGTGCTGTCGCGCCACGGCCGGGGACCGCGCGTCGTCGCGACGCTAGCCGATGGCGAAGCCTCAGCGCCGGGCGCGCTGGGCCGCCATGCCGGCGCCAATCCGATGGCACCGATGTTGCCGCTGTTCGACGCCCTGGCCACGCGCGCAGCGCACACCGCGCTGAAGGCCGGGCCGAACCGCGTGCTGACGCTGGAGATTGCCTATGACTGATACCAGCTCTGTCGCCATCGTGCTCAACCGCCACAACGTCGCCGTGGTCATCCCGGCGCTCAACGAAGCGCTGCGCATCCGTGAAGTGGTGGAGGGCGCGCTGGGCGCCTGCGACCACGTGATCGTGATCGACGACGGCTCCGACGACGACACCGCTGCGAAGATCGCCGACCTGCCGATCATCCTGCTGCGCCACCCGCAGCGTATGGGCAAGGGCGCCAGCCTGCGCGACGGCTTCCGCGAAGCCGAGCGCCTGGGCATGGCCGCGGTCACCACCATGGACGGCGATGGCCAGCACGATGCGGCCGACATTCCGCGGTTGATCGCCGCCGCCAACCGCCATCCCGGCTGCGTGATCATCGGCGCGCGCCTACGCAAGCGTGCTTCGCAGCCGACCTACCGCCGCATCGGCAACGATTTCGGCGACTGGGGCATCGCCTGGGGCTGCGGTTTCCGGGTGCGCGATACCCAGAGCGGCCAGCGCCTGTACCCTGCATCGGTCTTCAGCCTGCGCGACGTGGACGGCGAAGGTTTCGTGTTTGAAGCGCAGCTGCTGATCTCCGCCGCGCGCCGCGCCGGCGCGCGCGTGGTGGGCGTGCCGATCGAAACCCGCTATCAGTGCGCGGATGCCCCGCAGACCTTCCGCAAAAGCCATTTCCGGCTGTTCCACGACCTGTACGCCATCACCTCGCATGTGGTGGTACAAGTGGTGAAACACGGCCAAGTGATCCGCGAATATCGCCGCGCACGCGCCAACCCGCCAGTGATCGACGATACCAGCGGCGAATTTTCTTCGAGGACGCAAGCATGACCGGAACCGCGACGACCGACCCGACAACCACACTCAGCGGGCAGTACGATGTCGTGGTCCTCGGCGGCGGCCTCGCCGGCCTCAGCCTCGCGATCCAGCTGAAGCGGCGCGATCCGGCCATTGACGTGGCGGTGCTGGAGCGCCGCGCGCATCCGGTGCGCGAAGCTGCGTTCAAGGTCGGCGAATCCACGGTCGAGATCGGCGCGAGCTATTTCGCCAACGTGCTCGGCCTGCGCGAACATCTGGACACCGAGCAGATCCGCAAGTTCGGCTTCCGGTTCTTCTTCAGCGAAGGCCGCACCCAGATTGACCGCTGCACCGAACTGGGCGTCAGCAAGCTGCTGCCCGCACCGTCGTGGCAGATCGACCGCGGCCGCTTCGAGAATTTCCTCGGCGACGAAGCGCGCAGGCTCGGCGTACATTTCCAAGATGCGGCGACCGTGCGCGGCGTGGACTTCGGCGCCAGCGACGAGGCGCATGCGGTGACGTTTGAATCCGCTGGTGAAACCTGCGCGTTGTCGACGCGCTGGGTAGTGGACGCCAGCGGCCGCGCCGGGCTGCTCAAGCGCAAGCTGGATCTGGCGCAGAATAACGACCACGACGCCAATGCGGTGTGGTGGCGCGTCGATGGTTTGATCGACCCCACGCTGTGGTCCGACGACCCGGAATGGCAGGCACGCTGCACGCCGCCGGACCGCTGGCGCTCGACCAACCACATGTGCGGGCCGGGCTACTGGTTCTGGCTGATCCCGCTGTCGTCGGGCGCGCATTCGCTGGGCATCGTCTGCGATGCGAAGATGCATCCGCTGGAGACGATGAACACCCACGAAAAAGCCAGCGCTTGGCTGCGTGAGCACCAGCCGCGCATGGCCGAAGCCTTGGACAAGCCCGAACACCGGCTGCAGGACTTCCTGTTTCTGCGCCACTTCTCCTATGGCTGTAAACAGGTGTTCAGCGGCGACCGCTGGGCATTGACCGGCGAGGCCGGCGTGTTTCTGGACCCGTTCTATTCGCCGGGCAGCGATTTCATCGCGATGTCGAACACGCTGATCTGCGATCTGATTGACAAGGACCGTGCGGGAAAACCGTTCGCGCCCTACGCCGACATCTACCAGCAGCTGTACTTCTCGTTCTACGAGAACACGCTGACCATCTATCAAAACCAGTACCCGCTGTTCGGCGACGCGCAGGTGATGCCGGTAAAGGTGATCTGGGACTACACCTACTACTGGGCGCTGCTGGCGCCGCTGTTCTGCGGCGGCAAACTCACCGACATCCAACTGCTGGGAAAGCTGCGGCCGCAGTTCGAACGCGGCCGCGACCTCAATCTGGCGATGCAGGCCTTCCTGCGCGGCTGGGGCGAACGCAACGTCGCCGCGTGCATCGAGGGCTCGCCGCTGGACGGCCGCTTCCTCAACCAGCACGACATCGAATGGTTCCACGAAATGAACCGCGCGCTGCACGACATGCTGGACAACCCGGCCTTCGAGCAGCGCATCCGCGACAACGTCGCGCGGATGGCATGGCTGGCGGCTGAAGGCCTGCAGCACGGGCGCGACATGCATGCGGATA
Source organism: Lysobacter sp. (assembly GCA_043765595.1). Lineage (GTDB taxonomy): Bacteria > Pseudomonadota > Gammaproteobacteria > Xanthomonadales > Xanthomonadaceae > Lysobacter_I. The sequence goes on from JAYUIZ010000487.1 coordinate 3,639, forward strand.
TCGACGACTGCGGGCTGGAAGCGCTGTTGCAGGAAGCAACGACGAAAACCTCGCTCGCTGCGATCTGGTACGCCGCCGCGGCCTGAAGGCCACTATCCGACATCTCAACGCAGTGCCTGTAGGAGCGACGCAAGTCGCGACGAACTGCGGAGATTTTTCCTGAAAAGCGTCGCGACTTGCGTCGCTCCCACAGGTTTTTGCGCTGATCGTTTCAGCTCATCCCGCAGGCCTGTAGCGCGCGCGACACGCAGGTAGATATCGACGACTGCGGGCTGGAAGCGCTGTTGAAGGAATCGGCGACGGAACAATCGCTCGCCGCGATCTGGTACGCCGCTGCGGCTTGAAGGCCACTATCCGACATCTCAACGCAGGGCCTGTGGGAGCGACGCAAGTCGCGACGAACTGCGGATATTTTTCCTGAAAGCGTCGCGACTTGCGTCGATAGCAGCGGACATTTTTCTTAAAAGCGTCGCGACTTGCGTCGCTGCCACAGATTCGGGCGCCGATCGTTTCAGCTCATCCCGCCATCGACGCCGATCACCTGGCCGTTGATGTACGCCGCGCCGTCGCTGCACAGAAAACCGACCAGCGCGGCGACTTCTTCCGGCGTGCCGACATCGACGACTGCGGGCTGGAAGCGCTGTTGCAGGAAGCAATGACGGAAACCTCGCTCGCTGCGATCTGGTACGCCGCGGCAGCCTGAAGGCCACTATCCGACATCTCAACGCAGGGCCTGTGGGAGCGACGCAAGTCGCGACGAACTGCGGACATTTTTCCTGAAAGCGTCGCGACTTGCGTTGATAACAGCGGACATTTTTCTTAAAAGCGTCGCGACTTGCGTCGCTCCCACAGATTCGGGCGCTGATCGTTTCAGCTCATCCCGCCATCGACGCCGATCACCTGGCCGTTGATGTACGCCGCGTCGTCGCTGCACAGAAAACCGACCAGCGCGGCCACTTCTTCCGGCGTGCCGGCGCGGCCGGCCGGCACGATCTGCTTGATGTGCTCGGGCGGGAACACGTCCTTGGTCATGCTGCCGGCGATCATCCCGGGCGCAACGACATTCACCGCGATACCGCGGCTGGCCATTTCCCGCGCCAGCGATTTTGACGCGCCGTGCAATGCGGCCTTTGCCGCCGCGTAGTTGGTCTGGCCACGATTGCCCAGCACGCCGGACACCGACGAAATACTGATCACGCGCCCCCAGCGGGTGCGCGCCATCGGCAGCAGCAGCGGTTGGGTGACGTGGAAGAACCCGTGCAGGGAGACATCGATCACTCGCTTCCACTGCTCTTCGCGCATGCCGGCCATCGGCGCATCGTCGTGGATGCCAGCGTTGTTGACCACGATCTGGATGGGTCCGGCTTCGAGCAGCGCGGTCAGCGCCGCGCGCGTGGCGTCGCCGTCGGCGACATCGAAGGCCACCGCTTCGGCGGAACCGCCCGCGGCCACGATCTCGTCGCGTACCTGTTCCGCGCGCGCGAGGTTGCCGTTGGCGTGGACAATCACATGCGCGCCATCGGCCGCGAGTCGGCGGCAGATCGCGCCGCCAAGATCGCCGCTGCCGCCGGTGACAAGGGCGCGGCGTTGGGTGTTGTTAGACATGATGAGTTCTCTTTGCGATGCACGATTTCTGCCAATCAGAATCTGGATTCTATCGGGAGAAGGCATTATCCGTTACCGCAATGCGGGCAGGGCAAGAGCAAATCCCCCGTCGCCTGCTTCGCAGACGCCCGCCCCCTTTTTCAAAGGGGGCTGACATGCCAGAGCATCATTTCCATCAGTGGACTGAAAGCGCACTGCGTCATTTTCTTCAGTGGGCCGACAACCTGTAGTGCCATTTCCAACAGTGGACTGACGGCCCGCAGTGCCATT
>JAYUIZ010000488.1:0-5513 GCA_043765595.1 Lysobacter sp.
CAGAGATGCCGCGGCCGGTGTTGTCGGCGATCAGGTTGCGCTTCAGGCCGTCGGTGGAACCGAGGGCGATCGTACGCACCACACCGTCGCCCAGCTGCTGCTGCACTTCCAGCGTGATTTCGGTGTTCTGCACCTTCAGCGCGTCGTACACCTTCGGCACGCTCTCGCGCGGAAATTCGACGTCGACGACGGCGCCGATGATCTGAACGATCTTGCCCTGGTTGCTCATCACTGTGTCCTCTGAAACTGAATGTGCTTTATGTGGGAGCGACGCAAGTCGCGACTCGCGTCGCTCCCACATGAGAATTTGGTTAAACAGCCGCGGCGCCGCCGACGATTTCGGAAATTTCTTGGGTGATCGCCGCCTGACGCGCCTTGTTGTAGATCAGGTTCAGGCTGCCGATCATCTTGGTCGCGTTGTCGCTGGCGGCCTTCATCGCCACCATGCGCGCCGCGTGTTCCGATGCGACGTTCTCCATCACGGCCTGGTACACCAAGGACTCGATGTAGCGCGTGAGCACGTGCTCAAGCACGGTCTGCGCATCGGGTTCGTAGATGTAATCCCAGTCATGGGGAGCGACCGCGGTCTCGGACGCCGGCAGCGGCAGCAGCTGATCGAACACCGCTCGCTGGGTCATGGTGTTCACGAAGTCGTTGTAGGCCAGGAAGACCTTATCAACGCGGGCCTTGTCGCCCTTGCCGCCGGTATAGGCATCCAGCATCACCTTGATCACGCCGACCAGCTGGTCCACCTGCGGGGTGTCGCCCAGATGCGTGACCGACGCCAGCATGTCGACCTTGATCCGGCGGAAAAACACCGTGGCTTTCTGGCCGATGGTGACCACGTCGACCTCGACGCCCTGCTGCTGCCAGCTGCGGATTTCACCGAGCAGCTTGCGGAACAGGTTGTTGTTCAGCCCGCCAGCCAGACCGCGGTCGGAAGACACGATTACGTAGCCTACGCGCTTGATCTCTTTGCGCTCGACCAGATATGGGTGCTGGAACTCGGAGTTCGCCTGCGCAAGATGGCCGATGACCTGCTTCATCGCGCGCGCGTAGGGGCGCGATGCCTTCATCCGCTCCTGCGCCTTGCGGATTTTGGAAGCCGAGACCATTTCGAGTGCGCGCGTCACCTTGCGGGTGTTCTGCACCGACTTGATCTTGGTTTTGATTTCTCTGCCGCCTGCCATCTCTTTCTTCCCGTAGGGTGGGCCCAGGCCCACCATCGTGACTTCAAGCTGTTTCGATCTTCGGCTCGCGTAGAAGGTGGGCCAGGGGCTCACCCTACGAAACGCTTACCAGGAACCGGTCTTCACGAATTCTTCGATGCCGCCCTTGAACGCGGCTTCGAGGTCGTCGTTCCAATCGCCGGTCTCGTTGATCTTCGCCAGCACGTCGCCCTTGGTGTTGAAAAAGTGGGCGTGGAGGGCTTCCTCGAACGCGCCGATCTTGTTCACCGGAACGGTGTCCATGTAGCCCTTGTCCACGGCGTAGATCGAGAGCGACTGCTCGGCGACCGACATCGGGGCGTATTGCTTCTGCTTCATCAGCTCGGTCACGCGCTGACCGCGTTCCAGCTGCTTGCGGGTGGCTTCATCGAGGTCCGAAGCGAACTGTGCGAACGCAGCCAGCTCGCGGTACTGGGCCAGCGCGATACGGATGCCGCCCGACAGCTTCTTCATGATCTTGGTCTGGGCGGCGCCGCCGACGCGCGACACCGAGATACCGGCGTTCACAGCCGGACGGATGCCGGCATTGAACAGATCGGTTTCGAGGAAGATCTGGCCGTCGGTGATCGAGATCACGTTGGTCGGCACGAACGCCGATACGTCGCCGGCTTGGGTTTCGATGATCGGCAGCGCAGTCAGCGAGCCGGTCTTGCCCTTCACCGCGCCATTGGTGAACTTCTCGACATACTCCTCCGACACGCGGGCGGCGCGCTCAAGCAGGCGGCTGTGCAGATAGAACACGTCGCCCGGATAAGCTTCGCGGCCCGGCGGGCGGCGCAGCAGCAGCGAGATCTGGCGGTAGGCCACGGCCTGCTTCGACAGATCATCGTAGATGATCAGCGCATCTTCACCGCGGTCGCGGAAATACTCGCCCATGGTGCAACCAGCATACGGCGCGATGTACTGCATCGCGGCCGACTCGGACGCCGAAGCGGCGACGACGGTGGTGTAGGCCATCGCGCCGTTGGCTTCGAGCTTGCGCACGATGTTGGAGATGGTCGAGTTCTTCTGACCGATCGCCACATAGATGCATTTGATGCCGGAATCTTTCTGATTGATGATCGCGTCGATTGCCAGCGCGGTCTTGCCGGTCTGGCGGTCGCCGATGATCAGCTCGCGCTGGCCGCGGCCGATCGGGATCATCGAGTCGACCGACTTGTAGCCGGTCTGCACCGGCTGCGACACCGACTTGCGCCAGATCACGCCCGGAGCGATGGTTTCCACCGGCGAGGAGGTCTTGGCCTCGATCGGGCCCTTGCCGTCGATGGCTTCGCCCAGCGCGTTGACGACGCGACCCAGCAATTCCGGGCCGGTCGGCACTTCGAGAATACGGCCGGTGGTCTTGGCGGTATCGCCTTCGCGCAGGGTCTTGTAGTCACCGAGAACCACGGCGCCGACCGAATCGCGCTCAAGGTTCAGCGCCAGCGCGGTGGTATTGCCAGGCAGCTCGATCATTTCGCCTTGCATCACATCGGCCAAACCGTGGATGCGCACGATACCGTCGGAGACCGAGGTCACGGTGCCTTCGTTGCGCGCTTCTGCGGAGAGCTTGACCTTCTCGATGCGGGTCTTGATCAGTTCGCTGATTTCAGAAGGATTGAGCTGAGTGGTAGCCATGGTTGTTTCCTGTGTAGGGTGGGCCTTGGCCCACCATTACGAACCTTGAAGGGTCGCAGTGGTTTGTTGTTCCAGCGGCGGGCCCAAAGCCCACCCTGTAAATCGTTATTGCGCCAGAGCCGTCTGCAGCCGCGAAAGCTTGTTCTTGATCGAACCGTCGATGACCACGTCGCCGGCATCGATCACCGCGCCGCCGATCAGGCTGGCGTCGACCGCGGTTTCCAGTTCGACCTCGCGACCGAAGCGACGCTTCAGCGCGATCTTGATGCTCTCGACTTCAGCCGCCGGCATCGGCGTGGCCGAGGTGACCCGGGCCTTGACGATGCGTTCGGCGTCGGCGCGCAGTTGCTCGAACAGCCCGGCGATTTCCGGCAGCAGCGGCAGCCGGCGGTTATCGGCCAGCAGGGCGAGGAAATTGCCGAACAGGTCGTTACCGAACAGATCCGCGCTGTCCACGCTGTTGCCGACCGGCGGCGACAGCAGGGCGACCGCGTCGCCGCGATCAAGCTGCGGGTGACTGAGCAGCGACTGCACGCGAGGATCGGCGGCGATGCTCGATGCGAGAGCGAGCGAATCGGACCACGACTGCGTGGCGCCGGCATCGCGTGCGATCGCGTACGCGGCGCGCGCGTAGGGGCGTGCGAGGGTAAGTGCCTGACTCATTGGTCGGTTCGTCCCGTCACAGCTGGGCGGCAAGTTCGTCGATCAGCGCCTTGTGGGCGTTGGCGTCGATCTCGCGCTTCAGCAGCTTCTCGGCGCCGCTCACGGCCAGGAAGGACACCTGCTTGCGCAGATCTTCCTTGGCGCGATTGGCAGCAGCGGCGATCTCGACTTCGGCCAGCGCTTTCTGGCGATTGGCTTCGGCGACGGCGTCGTTCTTGGCCTGATCGATGATCTGATTCGCGCGCTGGTGGGCCTGATCGATAATCTCGTTAGCCTTGGTGCGCGCGAGCTTCAGTTCTTCGTTGACCTTTTCTTCGGCTTGGGCAAGCGCTTTCTGGCTGTTGTCGGCCGCAGCGAGACCCTCAGCGATCTTCTGCTGACGCTCCTCGATGGCCGCGATGATGTTCGGCCAGCCAAACTTCATCACCAGCCAGGCCACCGCGAAAAACGCGAAGCCCTGAACGATGAAAGTGAGATTGATATCCATGACGTACTCCTGACGTCGGCGCGCGGGGCGCCAACGCTAGCCAAGACCGGATTGCTTGTTCAGCCCGCGATCGCGGACAGGAACGGGTTGGCGAAGATCAGCAGCAGGGCGATGGCGACGCCGATGATCGGCACCGCGTCGAGCAGGCCGGCGACGATGAACATCTTGGTCTGCAGCATCGGGGTGAGTTCCGGCTGGCGGGCGGCGCCTTCGAGGAACTTGCCGCCGAGGATGGCGAAGCCGATCGCGGTGCCAAGCGCGCCAAGACCGATGAGCAGGCCGGCCGCGATGACCGTGAACTTCGCGATTTCAGCGTAAAGGGCGACGTTTTCCATGGTGTTCTCCGTACAACTATTGAGGTGAAAAAAGGAAGGGTGACAAGGATGGATAAAAGGGTGGGACGAAACCGGATGACTCGAAATCAGTGGCTTTCCGCCGCCATGCTCAGATACACGATGGTCAACATCATGAAAATGAAGGCCTGCAGGGTGATGACCAGAATGTGGAACGCGGTCCAGACGAAGCCGGAAATGAACTGCAGCGGCGCCATCACGTAGGTCATACCGCTGGAAAATGCAGCGTTCCAAGTCATCAGTGCGATGAGGATGAAAATCAGCTCACCGGCATACATGTTGCCGAACAGTCGCAGGGTCAGCGACAGCGGGCGCACCAGTTCTTCGATCACGCGCAGCAGCAGGTTGGCCGGCGCGAGCAGGATCTTCATCACCGTGCCTTCGGCGTGGAACGGCGCGGTGAAGGCTTCCTTGAAGAATTTGCCGAAACCCTTGTGGCTGATGCCGAAGACCTGGATCAGCAGGAACACCATCAGCGACAGGCCGAGCGTGGTGTTGAGGTCGGCGGTGGGCACGACGCGCAGATAAGCGTGCTGCGGATCGTGGCCGGCCAGCTCGTTGGCCTTCATCCACAGGCCCGGCAGCCAGTCGACCGGAATCATGTCCATGAAATTCATCAGGAACACGACGCAGAAGATGGTGATGGCCAGCGGCGCGATCAGCTTGCTGCGGCCGTGGAAGGTCTCGCGGACCAGACCGTCGACGAAGCCTACGACCATCTCCGTAGCGGCCTGGAACTTGCCCGGCACGCCCGCGGTCGCCCTGCGCGACGTGCGGATGAAGAAGAACAGGAACACCGACGACAGCAACAGCGTGAATATCACGCTGTCGATGTTGATCGTCATGAACTTGCTCTCTCCCACTTGCCACTGGAGATGATGCAAGTGGTGCTGGATGTATTCGGTGGCCCCGCCACCCGAAGCAGTTTCAGCGCTCACGGTCTACCCTGGCACAAAAGTTCAAAGCTAATGGCTGCGCGATCAGAGCGACCGCGAGGCCTGCGAGCAGCGGGAGCGGCGCCATGCGCCCAACACCCAATGCCATCGCAAATATCGTTACAACTAGCAACCACTTCAGCCCGGTGCCCAGCACCAGCTTCAACAACGCTGTCTGCGCTGTCACTACACCGCCACCCAGCGCGATATTCGCGGCCAGGGCGCTTCC
>JAYUIZ010000489.1:0-5513 GCA_043765595.1 Lysobacter sp.
CCTGCGTGACGAGGAATATCTGCGCTTGAAGATACTCACCTGCCAACTCCCGGAGCTGTGATCCGGGCTGAATTTACCCACACGAGTTCACGAAGAGCCCTTTCTTTGCGACAAAGAAAGTGACCCGCGCAAAGCGCGGAAGCCCTGCAGTTGCTGTTGCTTTTGGGGAAGCATGGGTCAGATGTCGACCCCGGTATCGCCGGGGAAAAAGCAGATCCCTCGCTTCGCTCGGGATGACATACTGGACCACGCACAATGACAGGCTGCACCACGCACGCCGCAGCGATTACTTTTCCTTCCGCCAGTTCACCGATCCACGATTTTCGACCGTGCTCGATTCAATCTCGATATCGAAGCCCTTGCGCAGCAGGTATTTCAGGGTGATCACCTGGCCGGTGCCGAGCAGCGACACGCCATAACTCACGTACAGCCGCGGCGAGAGGTATTTGCCGATGCCGACCACGCTGCCGCCGAGGGCGCGGGATTCGCTGACGCCGGCGTCGTCCAAGCCGATCTTTGCGCCGAGCTGCGAGGCCAGCAGGTTGCCGGCCGACAGCGCTGCGGTTGCGGCGCTGAGCTGGCGGTTCTCGTCGGCGTTGGCGCTGGACAGCGGCCGGCCGAGGGTGAGGTAGGCCAAAGCTTCGGATTCGCTGCTGGCGGGGTCGCTCCATACGCTGGCGATCGGCGCGGACGCGCGGCCGGTTACGTCGATGCCCGCAGTGACTTGACCGACTTCTCGCTCGGCGCGGATGTCGATCAGCGGATCGCCGAAGGCGGTGTTGGACCACACCAGACGGCCGCGGGTGATCTGCAGTTTCTGGCCGTAGGCGCGATAGCGGCCGTCGATGTCCAACGACCCGGTGGCGACGGTTTCGCGGCCGGGGCGCGCGCGCATGCGCACGCTGCCGCCGAGCATGCCTTCCAGCCCGAAACCCTGCAGGCGTACGTCGTCACCCATCGTCAGCGCGAGATCCAGATCGAGCGGCGAGCTGGCGGTGCGTTCGGGATTGGCCGGGTCCAGCACCACCACGTCTTCAGATGCCGATACGCCGGCATCCAGGCCTTCGAGATCGATCTTCGCGTTGGCGATGCGCACGCTGCCGGCGACCGCAATCGGTTGGCCGGCGCTGTAGCGCACGGTCACCTCGGGATCAATGACCGCGCGCAGTTCGCGGGTGTCCGACACAAGGATGTTCTTGCCGCTCAGGCGCAGCTGCAGCGGGGTGTCGTTGCTTTGCCAGCCCAGCGTGCCGTCGACCTGCAGGGTGCCTTCGCCGCTGCGCACGCTGCCGGCGATGCGCGCATTGCCGTCGGGCTGCGCGTCCATCTTGAAATCGCCGTCGCGCATGCTTAGCGCGAGCGATGGCAACTCGGCACGGAACGCGGTCAAGCGCGCCTGACCGCCCAGGGTCGGCTGCGCGCGCGTGCCGCCCAGCGCGATGCGGCCATTCAAGCGGCCGGTCGGATCGACGATGTCCGGTGAAAAGAGTTCCAGCCAGGTCAGGCTTTCGGTATCGACCTGGATGTCGCCGCTCAGCGGTGCGTACGCGTCCCAGCCGGTGGCGATCTTCGCGACCACGCGACCGTTGGGGCGCAGCGCGCTGTTCAGATCGGCCTCGATCCGCTGCGGATCGAAGCGCGCATCAAGAACGAGATCGGCATAGCCGAGAATCTCGCGACGACCGCGCGCATCCAGCGCCAGCCCGCCCTCGGCGGAACGCACGCGGGCGGTGCCCTGCCAGCTGGCGCCGCGCGGACGCACCTGCGCATCGACATCGATATCGCCGCGCAGCAGCCACGTGCGACCGTCTTCGCGCTCGGGCAGATACGCGGCGAGCAGACCCAGCGGCACGGTCTTGCCGCGCACGTCGGCGCGCGTGGGCCAGTCGATATCGGCGCACAGCGAACCGCCGCTGTAGGCAGCCGCGAAACAGCTGGATGCGAGCTGCAGGCGCGTGGTGTTCGCGGTTGCGCTGACGGTAAATCGCGCCGGCGCCTGCAGCGACCACACCGGGCCGGTCGTCGGCGCGAGCCGCAGCGTGTTCAACGCGCCGGTCCACTGCGTGCCGCGCTTTGCGACATCGCCAGTGAGTGCGAGTGTGCCGAATGAGGTGTCGGCATCGCCGTCGACGCGCAGCGCTTCGACCGCACCGCGCGCGTCCAGATGCAGGCGCGTGAATGCGAGTCCGGCTTCGACGTTCTCGCCGTCGATGCTCAACGCGCCTGCCGAGCCGGCACCCGCCGAGCCGGTACGCCAAGGCAGACGTCCGTTCACGCGCAGCGATTCCGCTTTCCAGTCGTCGTAACGCAGCGACTGGCCAACAAGATCGACATCGATGTCCGGCTGGGTGCGCGCGCCGGTGAGTTTCAGCGTGCCGCGCAGCACGCCGTCGCCGTTGGGCGCCAGATCGTTCAACTGCAGCGGCGAGAACTTCGCGTCGATATCGATGGTGTCCGCGATGCGGCCCTTGGCGTCGATGCGGCTGCTGCCAAGGCCAATGGCGATGTCGCCTTCCGCACCGATCAGGTCGCCCTCACGCGCGGGCAGATGCGCCAGCACGTTCGCGCGACCGCTCAGCGCACGGCCGCGCAGGCGACCGCCAAGTTCGCTCGCATCCACGCGCGCATCGAGACCGCCGTCGCTGCGCGTATCGCCGGTTGAACGCAGGCGGCCGTTCACTGCGCCGCGCCAATCGGGGAGGAAGTAGCCGGGATCAAACCCCGCAAGCCGCACGTCGGCCTGCCAGCGCAGCGTCGGCGCCCACCACACCTGTCCGCCACCATCGAGGCGGCCGGTCGGCATGGTCGCGCGCAGGGTGTCGATGCGCGCGGTCTTGTTGTCGCCCCGCGCTTTCACGCTGACGCCCGCGCGCTCGGCGCCGCGCAGCAGCGTGGCTTCGCCCTGCGCGGTCCACTTGCGCAGATGACCGACGAGCTTGAAGTCGCCGTCGGCCAGGACCGTCATTGAATCTGCCGGCACCGCGCCCTTGGTATCGCCCTGCCAGCGCAGCTTGCGCGCGATCAACGTGCCGGCGAAACGCGCATCGGCCGGGTCGTTGAAATCGGCACGCCCGGTTGCGGCCACTGTGCCGCCGAGTAGTTCGACCGACAGCGGCGACAGCAGCAGGATCTGGTTCTCGATCGACATCTTCGACGGCAGCACGGTCGCGACCATGTCGCCCTGCGCGATGCGGCCCTGCACATTCGCCCTGCCGCCGACGCCGTCGGCGCGCAGGTCGAAGGCGTACGGTTCGGCATCATCATCGGTGCCGAGCAGCGCGGCCAGTGTCACCGCCGTGCTATTCGCTTCGAAACGCCAGCGCGGCTGCGCTTCGCCTTGCAGACGCAGGCGCGCTTTCACCGGCGCGGGCGCGCGGCCGGCCAGCGCGACTTCAAGTGCACGCAGATCTCCGCGCGCAACCAGGCCCAGAGACGCCGGCGTGCGCCCGGCAGCGGCCGGCAGCACCGCGCTGGCGGTGAGGTCCATGCGATAGCGATCGCGCGGCACGTACTCGCCGTGCGCGGCAAAGCGGCCGCGGTCGCTGAACGCAAGGACCCGCGTCAGCTGCAGGCGACCGTCTTCGGCAACCAGCCCGCCGCGCACGCTGCGCAGGCGGATGATTGACTCGGGCTGCGGCGCGGTCGCGCGCATCACCTGCAGATCGTCGATCCTGATGTCATCGGCCTCCAGCGCCAGCGGCGGCGCGACCGCGGGCAGCGATTCCGGCCAGCGCGGCAGTTCGAAGGGTTCGTCGGTGTCGGGCAGCAGCAATGTCGCGTCGGAGATGCTCAACGCTTCCAGGCGCAGACGACGGCCCAGCAGCGGCTGCAGCATCGGGTCCAGCATCGCCCGCTTCGCAGTGAACGTAGTGACCAGCGCGGTCTTGCAATCGGGCCACGCCACCGGCTTGCCGCCCTTGTCTGCACAGCCGCGATGCACGTAGCGCAGGTCGTGCAGGATCAACGGTCCGGATGCCGGGCCCTCGGCGCGCGACCACGTCAACTCGCTGCCCGCGGGCAAACGGCTGACGATCTGGTTCAACAGCACGTCGCGGCCGCGCAGCGTGTTGAACAGAAAATACAGCAGCAGCGCGCCGAGTACGGTCAGCACCAGCATCAGCACGACGCTGCGCGTGGCCAGCCAGCGCGCACGCGCGATGCGGCGCGCACGCAGTTCGGCGATCCGCGTTTCGCGTTCGTCGGTTTCGCTTTCCTGGGTCGTTGGCGCGCGTTCGCTCATGGTTTACAGATCCGCGCCTAGATTGATGTGCAGGGTGAACGACGCGTCCGGATCGTCCAAGCCGTGGCCGAGATCCACGCGCAGCGGCCCGATCGGAGATTTCCAGCGCAGGCCCAGACCGACGCCCGTGCACAGCCTGTCGAGGCGTTCATCGAAAGCGCTGCCGCTGTCGACGAAGGCGGCGAAGCCCCAGGTGTCGTTGAGATACTGCTCGTATTCGACGCTGGCGGCGACCACGTTCTTCGCACCCAGCGCGAAATTGTCGCGGCCCGACACCGCAGCGATCCGCGGCCCGATCTCACGGAATTCGTAGCCGCGCACGCTGCGGTCGCCGCCGGCGTAGAAGCGCAGGGTCGGCGGAATTTCCACCAGCGCGTCGGTGAAGGTCGAACCCACTTCGCCACGCACGATCAGGCGGCTCCGCTCGCCCAAGCCCTTGAACCAGTTGGCGCGCACGTGCAACTGAGAGAAGGTGGCGTCGGAACCCACGCCCTCCAGCCCGCCGCGCAGCGTGGCGGTGCCGCCGAAACCGTTGCGCGGCTGGATGCGATCGTCGGCCTTGATGTATTCGGCGACGATCGAGGGATAGAAGTAGGTCGACTGCCGATACAGCTTGACCGGGCGCAGGCGGTCGTCGATGGCGTAGGCCCAGCGCTCCTGCAACGCGTGGACCGACGCGACCAGATTGAGTTCGCGATTGTATTGGCCGTTGCGGCTGAACACCGCTTCGTAGCGGCGGGTGTCGATATAGTCGGTCTGCTCGTCGTAGGCCTGCACGCTGGTGGTGTACCAGCCGTCGCGCCACGCGAACGCGGGAATACGGTGCTGCAGGGTCAGCGTCTTGCGTTTCTGCGCGTAGTCCAGCTGCGCCAGCCCCTTGTGCCCGCGCGAGTTCAGATAGCGACGCTCCAGCCCCAGCGATACGCCGAAGCCGCTGTCGGTGCCGAAGCTGGCGCCCACGCTGTAGATGCTGCGCTTGGCCGGGGTGAGCCGCACGGTCACCGGCACGCGGCCGTCGACTGCATTCTCTGGCTGCGGCTGGATGTCGATGCGGCTGAAATAATCCAGCGCGCCGAGCGATTTGCGCAGACGGTCGAGACGGCCCTGATGGTAGTAATCGCCCTCTTTCCAATAGATGAAATTCTGCAGCACGCTGTCGCGGATGATGGTCTCGGGCACCTGCTCGAACACGGTCGTGCCCATCGTATAGCGGTCGCCGCTGTCCCAGCGCAGGTCGATGTCTGCGGCTTGCTCGGCGCGCGTCACTTCGATC
>JAYUIZ010000490.1:0-1989 GCA_043765595.1 Lysobacter sp.
CTGCAGGATGTCGGGCTGACGCCCATCGTCATCCATGGTGCCGGTCCGCAGCTCGATGAAGCGATGTCCGCGGCGGGCATCCAGAAACAGACGATCAACGGCCTGCGTGTGACCACGCCCGAAGCGCTGGCGGTCGTGCGCCGCGTGTTCCATGCGCAGAATCTGAAACTGGTGGAAGCACTGCAGGCACAGGATACGCGCGCGACATCGATCGTCTCCGGCGTCTTCGAGACCGATTATCTCGACCGCGATGTCTACGGTCTGGTGGGCGAGGTGAAGCGTGTCGATCTCGCGCCGATCCACGCCAGCCTGCAGGCTGGTTCCATTCCGGTCATCGCCAGTCTGGGCGAAACCGTTGGCGGCCAGATTCTCAACATCAATGCGGACTTTGCCGCCAACGAACTGGTGCAGGTGCTGCAGCCGTACAAGATCGTGTTCCTGACCGGCACCGGCGGCCTGCTCGATGGCAACGGCAACGTGATCGATTCGATCAACCTGTCGACCGAATACGATGCGCTGATGGCGCAGCCGTGGATCAACGGCGGCATGCGCGTGAAGATCGAACAGATCAAACAGCTGCTGGATGCGCTGCCGCTGTCGTCGTCGGTGTCGATCACCCGTCCTGAAGAGTTGGCGAAGGAACTGTTCACGCACAAGGGCTCTGGCACGCTGGTGCGCCGCGGCGAGCGCGTGCTGCAGGCGTCGAACTGGAATGACATCGATACCGCGCGCCTGCGCGATCTGATCGAATCCGCGTTCGGACGTACGCTGGTGCCGGATTACTTCGAGCGCACCGCGCTGCATCGCGCCTACGTCAGCGAGAATTACCGCGCCGCGGTTATCCTCACCGAAGAGAACGGGATCCCGTATCTCGACAAGTTCGCGGTGCTGGACGATGCGCAGGGCGAAGGGCTCGGTCGTGCGGTGTGGCAGCTGATGCGCGAAGCACAGCCGCGGCTGTTCTGGCGTTCGCGGAACGGCAATCCGGTCAATGCGTTCTACGATTCCCAAGCCGATGGCAGCGTCAAACAGGAACGCTGGCGCGCGTACTGGTATGGGCTCGGCGATATCGATCGCGAGGGCCAGGAACAGTTCCATTTCTGTCTCAAACACTGCCGGCAGCGGCCGGCGACATTGTTGGACTGAATGCGATGAAGGATCCGTTCGAAACGCCGATGCTGGAAGGCCGCCACGTAAGGCTGGAACCACTGCGTTCTGAGCATGCCGACGCATTGCGCGCTGCCGCAGCCGATGGCGAGCTGTGGACGGTGAGTTACACCAGCGTACCTGGCGTGCAAGCGGGCGAGACCGAGGCTTATATCGTGGCCGCGCTGCAGCAGCGCGACGCGGGCCAGTCCTTGCCGTTCGTGGTGAAGAATGCCGCAGGCGAGGTGGTCGGCAGCACCCGGTTCTACGACATCGATCGCAGCGTGCCGCGCGTCAAGCTCGGTTACACCTGGTATGCGCAGCGCGTGCAGCGCAGCGGCTTGAATACCGAAGCCAAGCTGCTGCTGATCAATCATGCCTTCTCACAATGGCGCTGCGAAGCGGTGGCGCTGGAAACCAGTCACGAAAATCTGCGCTCGCAGGCGGCCATCGCGCGCCTGGGCGCGAAGCGCGACGGCACATTGCGCGCGCATATGCGCCATCGCGACGGCACGCTGCGCGACACCGTGGTGTTCTCCATCCTCGCCGCGGAATGGCCGGCCTTGCGCGCCGATCTGGAATCAAAGCTTGCGCAATATGAGGAGCAGCGCGCATGAGCACAGGGCCATTCCGCGTCGGCATCGTCGGCGCCCGCGGCTACGTGGGCGGGGAGCTGATCCGGCTGCTCGCTGCGCATCCGCGCTTCGAGCTGGCGTATGTCGGCTCGCGCGAACTCGACGGCCAGCGGCTCGCCGATCACATTCCGGCCTATAGCGGCGAGCTTCGCTATTCTTCGCCCGCAAACGAGGCGCTGCCGTCACTCGGCGCCGACGCGGTGGTGCT
>JAYUIZ010000491.1:0-5504 GCA_043765595.1 Lysobacter sp.
ATTAAGATCCGCTTCGATCAGCGTGCGCTGGCGTTCTAGCTGAGCGGCGACGGTGGCGCCGGCATCGCCGGTTGACCAGCGCGGACTCTCCACCGATGAGGCGATTTCTATCAGCGGCTGCTGCGCATCGACGGTCTGGCCTTCCGCGATCTTCACCCCGGTCACCACGCCGGTGTTCGGCGACACCGCGGCCAGCAATCCCTGCGACGGCACCAGCAGCCCGTGGACGCGGACCTTGCGCACGTGCTGGCCGAAGATCAGGAACGCGGCCACGCAGACGACCAGCGCCAGCGCCAGCCACGTCATCGGCCAGGCGATCCGCGGCGACGGCAGCCGCGTAGTGCCCAGCCATGCGTCAGCGCGCGCCTGGCTCACTTCGGGCCTGAACAGCTTGTCCGTCATTCGTACTCTCTCCATGCCCCGCGATCCGCTGCCGCAGTGGGCGGCGGACGCAAGGCGTGCCGGTATGGTTCCAGAAAGCGCCGGGTCCGCCAACCGGCCGGCCTGCACTGCGAACCGCTTGCGGCGCTGTGTCACCATAGCCGCGAACCTGCCCAAGCGGGCGCAATACGTAGAAACCGCATGGCCGCCCGCGCTTCCGAATTCGACCTCATCGCCCGTATCGCCGCCCGTGCCGGCGCTCGCGTCGCTGGGCGCGACGACGTGATCCTGGGCATCGGCGACGATGCGGCGATCCTGCGCGTGCCGCCCGGGCATCGGCTGGTGGTCGCGATGGACACGCTCAACGTCGGCGTGCATTTTCCGGCCGACACCGCGCCTGCCAACATTGGCTGGAAGGCGCTGGCGGTGAATCTTTCCGATCTCGCGGCGATGGCGGCCACGCCCGCGTGGTGCACGCTGTCGCTGTCCTTGCCGCAGCCGGATGGATTGTGGGTGGATGGTTTTCTCGATGGGTTTCTGGAACTCGCCGCGCAGCACGATGTGGCGCTGGTCGGCGGCGACACCACCCGCGGACCGCTGTCGGTGTGCGTGACCGCACATGGTTTCGTCGAAGCGCGCGGCGCGTTGCTGCGCAGCGGTGCGCGCGTCGACGACGATGTCTGGGTCACCGGCACGCTCGGCGATGCCGCGGCGGCGCTGCGTCAATGGCAAGTGGGCGAAATAATGATGCCCGCACTGCGCGCGCGACTCGACCGGCCGACTCCGCGCGTCGCCGTGGGGCTGGCGCTGGCCGGGATCGCGCATGCCTGCATTGATGTCTCCGACGGGCTGCTTGCGGATCTCGGCCACGTCTGTCGCGCCAGCCGCGTCGGCGCCGAGCTCGACGTCGATGCGCTACCGTCGTCCGCGGCGCTGCTTGCGACGTTTGATGTTTCCGTACGTCGCGAACTGCAGGCCACGGGGGGCGACGATTACGAGCTGTGTTTTACCGCGCCCAAGACTGCGCGTCCTGCGGTAATCGATGCGCTGAACGCCTGCGATGTGCCGGTGACGCGCATCGGCCGTATCACCGCGGACATTGGCAAGCTGCTGCTGCGCGATGCCGAAGGCGCGTCGTGGTCGCCACCGCGCGCGGGATATG
Source organism: Lysobacter sp. (assembly GCA_043765595.1). Classification (GTDB taxonomy): domain Bacteria; phylum Pseudomonadota; class Gammaproteobacteria; order Xanthomonadales; family Xanthomonadaceae; genus Lysobacter_I. The sequence continues at coordinate 1,544 of JAYUIZ010000491.1, forward strand.
TGCATTTCGAGGACTGATGCAGCGTTCTGTCATCTAGTGCGCAGCGACGGAGCTGCTTTGCGCCGTGAACCTCGAAACAGCAGGTCCCTCGCTGCGCTCGGGATGACAGATCAAGTCACGCTCACGGCGGCAGCAGCTTGCCCGGATTGAGGATCCCATCCGGATCGAACGCCGCCTTGATCGCGCGCATCGTCGCCAGCGTCGGCGCATCGATGGCCAGGGCCATGAAATCGCGCTTCGCAAGGCCGATGCCGTGTTCGCCGGAAAGCGTGCCGCCAAGCGACAGCGTCAGCGCGAACACTGCCGCAATCGCCGCCTGGGCGCGTGCGCTTTGAGCGGCATCGGCCGGGTCGTACATCAGGTTGACGTGCAGGTTGCCGTTGCCGGCATGGCCGAAACACACGATTGGCAGCGCATGTGCCTGCGAGAGCTTCTGCACGCCGGTGACCAGCGCGGGAATCCGCGACACCGGCACCACTACGTCCTCGTTGATCTTGCCGGGCGCAAGATTTCGCAGCGCGGGCGATAGCGCCTTGCGCGCGGCCCACAGCCGCTCGCGTGCGGCTTCGTCGGCGGCGGGTTCGACGTCGAGACAGCCTGCATCGGGACAGCCGTCGCCACGTGCTGCTGCGCTCAATGCGTCGAGTGCGTGCGGCAGCGTGTGTGCGTCGCCGTCGGCTTCGATCATGAGCAACGCGCCGACATACTCAGGAATGTCTGCATTGCCGCCGTTCGACGCCATGTGCGCGCGCGCCAGCCGCACCGCGTCGCCATCCATGAATTCCAGCATCGATGGCGTGACCGGCTGCGCCATCAGCCGCGCGACTGCGGCTGCGGCGGCATCGACATCGCGATACGTCGCCCGCAGTGCGCGGCGCGCGGCTGGCAGCGGGGTGAGGCGCAGCGTGGCTTCCACGATCAGCGCCAGCGTGCCTTCGCTGCCGACCAGCAGCCGCTGCAGGTCGTAGCCGGTCGCGCCCTTGGTGGTGGCGCTGCCGCAGTGGATCAGTTCGCCGCTGCCGGTCACCGCGGTGAGCGCCAGCACGTTGTCGCGGCTGGCGCCGTATTTCACCGCGCGCGGGCCGCCAGCGTTGCAGGCGAGATTGCCGCCGATGCTCGAATAATCGGCGCTGGTGGGGTCGGGCGGCCAGAACAGCCCATGTGGCTTGAGCGCGCGCTGCAGCTCGCCGTTCAATACGCCGGGTTCGACCACCGCGCAGCGGTCGCCCGGACGGATGTCGAGGATGCGCCGCATGCGCTCGAACGACACCACCACGCCGCCGGCGATCGGCACCGCGGCGCCGGTGGTGTTGGTGCCGCGTCCGCGCGCGATCACCGGCACGCGATGCGCACGGCAGGCGCGCACCAGCGCGACGACCTGTTCGCGAGTGGTCGGCAATGCCACCGCATCGGGCATCGCCTGTCGCCGCGAGTTGTCGTAACCGTAGGTCAGCCGCTCGCTGGCGTCGGTGCGAAAGCCGTCGCCGAGCAGTGCCGCGAGGGCGCGATCCAGATCGACAGGTAAAACAGGGCTCATGCGCTCGGCATCCAGTGTTCGTAGGTCGGGCTTCAGCCCGACATTACAACGGATCAGTCGTATGGAGAATGATCGAAGAGATCGCTGCTATGCCGAAGAATCGCGTGTCGGCGGATGACATGCAGCCATTCGGAGCCGCACTGTTCCGATCAATGCCGCGACTGCGAACGTCGGCAAACACACCCACAGAAATTCCGACCACAGCACCGCCAACCCGCGCAGGCTGAAAAAGCCGGCGCCGATGGGCGACACCGCGATCGGCCGCCACGGCGCGAAGAAGCGTTCGTGCGACCACGGCCAGAGCAGCGCCACGCCCAGGCCGCCGTTGGTCATCGCATCCAGCAGCGGATGCGATGCGGTGCAGAACGCCAGCCACCAGAATGCCCGCCATCGCGTGGTGCGCAGCCACGGGGCGACGATCGCGCCGAACACGCCGACGGCCAGCGCAAACAGTAGCGAATGGCTTGCGCCGCGATGGCCGAACTGGTCGGCGTAGGCGATGCCGAGCTTGAACGCGACGGTGTCGAAATCGGGTGCGATCGCCGCGAACATGCCGGCGGCGATCAATCGCGGCGACACAGCCTTGCGTCCAAGCGCGAGCCCCAGTGCGAGCGGCACCACGGCGTGGGTGAAGATGGTCGGCATGCTGGGCAACTAGGGATAGAAGAACCAGACGTTGGCGATCAGGCCATCGCTCACCTGATACACGGCGACGACGTCCGTGGGATGCTCGCCCAGGCCGTGTATGCGTTCGTGATCGACGACCTTGTCGCCCAGCGTCATCCGGTTCAACAATTCGGCCCGCAGCGCCGCGATCGAGAAACGATGTTCGGCGTAGAACGCCCGCAAGGCCGCCTTTCCGATGGTGCCGGGGGCTTGGGCCGGCATGCGGTACAGGTGTGCGTCGTCGCTGAAACACGCTACGAAGCGATCGATATCGTGCGCGTTGTAGGCGTCGAGCTGGGCTTGCACGATCAGAGCCGGCACGATCAGAGCCGGCACGATCCCAACCGGCACGACCTGGGCCGGGTCGATGTCTTGGCGCGTGGCGGTGCTTTCAGACATCGTCGGCACGAAACGCGTCGCGCAGCCAGTCGAATGCCGGCGCTTGCGGGTCGCCGCTGGCGTCGATCACATCGAAACGGCACGGTGCCTTCGCATGTTCGCGATGCGCGGCGAGGAACAGTCCCGCCGCGTGCACCAGTTTGCGGCGCTTATTGGCGTCGACCGAGGCCGCGCCGCCGCCGAACCCACTGCCGCGGCGGTAGCGCACTTCGATGAAGACCAGCGTGTCGCCGTGGCGCATGACCAGATCGAGTTCGCCGCCGCGGTAGTTCGCGTTGGCGGCGACGGGCGTCAGCCCCTGTCGCAGCAGGAAGTCGCGGGCAAGGGCTTCGACATGCGCGCCCTGCGCCCGTCGGCCGTCCGTCCGCCCGTCCTGTGCCCGCCGGCCCTCAGTTGTCACTGCGGGTGAGGGCGATGATCTGGCCGTTGCTGAAGGTCGACCACGCCGGGTAGCGCACGATGTTGCCGAAGCCATCGACGCGCAGCGTGCCGGTCGCGCCGGGCAGCGCGTCGTTTGGATTGCTGGCGATCTTTTCCAGATAGCCGGTCAGCATCCAGGCGTCGTAACCGAAGGCGAATAGCTTGGCCGCCGGACCGCGCGCGGTCGACAGCGTGCTGCCCGCGCTGTCCGCCGACGGCAGCCCGCGAACGCCCTGCACGCTCCAGGTTTCGGTGGGGAAAGCGATCCCGTCGAGCAGCAGGTCCTGTTCTGGCTTGCCGGTGCCCGACAGCAGCTGCGCGGTGGACACGCGCAGTTTCGCGGCGAGGCCGGCGTTGCCGAGCTGTGGTGCCAGCGCGCGCGCCTGTCCGCCCTTCAGCGCAATGAACACCGCGTCTACGCCGCCTTCTTTCTGCGCGGAGGCCAGCAGTGCAGCCGTGCTGTCGAGCGGTTTTTCGGCGATGGTCAGAGTGTCGGCCACGGTGCCACCGCGGCTCAGCAGATGCTCGCGGAAGGCGGCGACGCTGCGGCGCATGCCGTCGTCGCTGCCCATCAGCACCAGCACCCGGCGCGCCTTGCGCGAGAGCAGGTAATCAGCCGCGGCGATGCCGTCGTCCTCCGGTGCCAGCGCGAAACTCGCGTGGCCATTGGGCGGCGCAGTGGGGCCGCGGTTCAGCGCCAGCATCGGGACGTTCAGGTTCGGCGCCTTGAATAGCGCGCCCACTTCGTCGCGGCCGAGCGGACCAAGCACGTAATCGGCGCCTTCGCCCGAGGCTTTCTGATACGCGGCTAGGGCGCCGGCGGGGGTGCCGGCGGTGTCGTAGAAGACAATTTCGGGGCGCTGCCGGTGTTCGCCGTAATAGCCGGCGAGCAGGCCGTCACGCACCGGAGAAGACGCAGCGGCCATCGCGCCGGTCAGC
>JAYUIZ010000492.1:0-1987 GCA_043765595.1 Lysobacter sp.
TGCAGCCGGTCCTGTTGTCCGGCGGCTCCGGGACCCGGCTTTGGCCGCTGTCGCGCGAGTCCTATCCCAAGCAGTTCCTGCCGCTGGTCGGCGACGACACCATGCTCCAGGCCACCTGGCGCCGGGTGGCGGCGCTGTCCCGGCGCCCCCCGCTGGTAGTGGCGAACGAAGAACACCGCTTCCTGGTCGCCGAGCAGCTGCGGGTGATCGGCGCGCCGACGCCGCGGATCGTGCTTGAACCGGTCGGCCGCAATACCGCCCCGGCCATCGCCGCCGCGGCGCTGATCGCCCGGCTTGACGGCGGCGACCCGCTGCTGCTGGTGCTGCCCTCCGATCATGTGGTCCGCGACGATGCTGCCTTCCGCGCTGCGGTCATCGCCGCCGTCCCCGCCGCCGACGCAGGCGCGCTGGTGACCTTCGGGATCGTGCCGCAGGCGCCTGAAACCGGCTTCGGTTACATACAGATAGAAGCGGGCCAGATAGCAGCGGGCCAAAGCGATCCGGGCGAAGGCGTGCGCAAGGTGCTGCGCTTTGTCGAGAAACCCGACGCCGCCACCGCGCAGACGTATCTCGACGACGGCGGCTATTACTGGAACAGCGGGATGTTCCTGTTCCGCGCCTCGCGCTATCTGCAGGAACTCGAACACTATCGCCCCGATATCTTCGCCGCCGCGCGCGCCGCCTGCGCGCATCTGCACCGCGACGGCCAGCTGCACGACATCGAATTCCTGCGCCTCGATCGCGATGCCTTCGCGGCGTCGCCGTCCGAATCCATCGACTACGCGGTGATGGAGAACACCGACGCCGCGATGGTGCTGCCGGTCGACATCGGCTGGAACGATGTCGGTTCGTGGTCGGCGCTGTGGAGCGTGAGCGAGCAGGACGCCGACGGCAACGCCCACCACGGCGACGTGATCGCAGTCGACACCCGCAACAGCTACGCCTATGCGCGCCGACTCGTCGCGCTGGTCGGCGTGGACGATCTGATCGTGGTCGAAACCGACGACGCCATCCTGGTCGCCGCGAAGGACAAGGTGCAGCAAGTCAAGGAGGTGGTCGCGCGACTCAAGGCCGAACAGCGCAGCCAGGCCGCGCTGCATCGCGAGGTGAACCGCCCCTGGGGCAGCTACGACTCCGTGGACGTGGGCGACGGCTTCCAGGTCAAGCGCATCAAGGTCAAACCTGGCGCCACGCTGTCGCTGCAATCGCACGAACGCCGCGCCGAGCACTGGATCGTGGTCCGCGGTACCGCCCGCGTCACCCGCAACAACGATGTGTTCGAGCTGTTCGCGAACCAGTCCACGTATATTCCCATCGGCGCGAAGCACCGCCTCGAAAATCCCGGCGAGGAGATGCTGGAACTGATCGAAGTGCAGTCGGGGGATTATCTGGGTGAGGACGACATCGTGCGGTATGAGGATGTGTATGGGCGCGGGTAACGTCGCGCCACGCCGCGCTGTCGCGCGCCGCGGCGAAATTCCCCCGCCGTCAGCTTTGCTGCCGTAGACCCCATTTTTCAAAGGGGGTAATGCAGAGGCGCCGAGTGATACAGCGGCGCCGGATTTTGTATCGAAACCGACCGATTTTCTGCCTGCGGAAAGAAGAATGCACTCTTCACCGATCAGTGGAATCATTTCTTGGCCGATGAGTGGAATCATTCCTCTGCCGAGCAATGGAATCATTCGGTCAGCGCCCAATGGAATCATTCCACGGTTCGGCGGAACTATTCCACCACCGCTCAGCGGAACCGATCCATGCGCCGATCCCTCTCGAAACCCATGCTGTTCTGGCCTTTTAACACCCCGTTTCCCCAATATTCAAACATGCTTTTTCCCCCCTTTGAAAAAGGGGGGCAGGGGGGATTTGCTCTTGCTCTAAAAACCCAGCGGCGACGCCCCGGAACATTTCGCGATGCTGGAGATCGCCGATCACCGCTGGTATGGCGGCGAGCCGATGGTCTGATCGATAGGCGTGTCCTATCGCGTCA
>JAYUIZ010000493.1:0-1985 GCA_043765595.1 Lysobacter sp.
ATGACGCCTTCGGCTTATGCGCCCTACGGAGAATTTCGCCTCTGGAGCCTTATCGATGCGAAACCTCATGATCGGCCGTTCCGCTCAGCGCCGACCGCAGCGGACACGCCGCGATGGTAGGGTTTCGCTTCGCTCACCGCCACCCTACGGGATCGGCGCATGTGTCAGGTGCGGGGTATTCCGAGGTCAGGTTCGCTTGAGATGGGAATTTGACACGTCTGATCGCGTCGGCGAACTTTGCCGTCACGGCCTCGTCTTCGCTGCTGTCGATGGGTTCGCTGAGTGAATCGGGGGCTACGGGGGATTTGCTTCGGCTCTGCATAGCGATTGCCGGGATTCCCGCACCGGTGCCGGCGCTGTTGCTCCTGATCGCCTTGCCGAACGGGTTTTTAAGGTTTGCCCGATATGATCGGGCCGACCCGCATCCGCGGGCTGCATACGGGGGTCGCATGCGCCGGTTCGCTCTGCTGTTGTCCGCTGCGCTGGCTCTGCCGGTCGCCGCAGCCGAAGTCGCTTCGGTCGAACAGCTCGACATCACCCGCTATGCCGGGCAGTGGCACGAGATTGCCCGTCTGCCGATGTTCTTCCAGCGCAACTGCGTGAGCGGCAGCACTGCCCAGTACACCCTGCGCGACGATGGCTTGGTGGGCGTGCACAACAGTTGCCTGACCGAAGACGGCGAGACCGATACGGTGGAAGGCGTCGCCCGTCGCGACAAAATCCATCCGGGCCGGTTGGAGGTGCGCTTCGCCCCGGACTGGCTGTCCTGGCTACCGCTGACCTGGGCCGACTACTGGGTGATCGCGATCGACCCGGATTACCAGTGGGCGGTGGTGGGCGAGCCCGGCCACGATTATCTGTGGATCCTGTCGCGCACCCCGGAGATGAGCCGCGCCCGGCTGGATGAACTCAAGGCGCTGGCGGCGGGGATGGGCTACGAGTTGGAAGACCTTATCGTCAGCGCCCCGCTGCGCTGAACCGCTCCGCAGGGCGCGCACGCCAGCCCCAACAGGCGGCGGCCGCACAACGGCCAATGAACTCATCGACGGGCCCGGAGCAGCGCGGACATACGGTCGCGCACGGTGTCGCGGTAGTATTGCCGTCCGGCTTGGTGCTTCCAGGCCCACCTTCCTGACTGGAGAGCACGATGCGGCAACGGGGGATCATGCAGGCTTGGGCGATGCGCGCGACCGCGGTGATCACGATGACGGCGACCATGCTGGCCTTGGCCGGCTGCATTGGCGGCGGCCCGGTCAAACGGGTCTCCGAGCCCACCGCCAGCATCCAGCAGCTCAGCGTCGGCAGCGACGGCCAGTGGTCGGTCGAACTTCGGCTGCAGAACTACAGCAGCATTCCGATGCGCTTCGACCGGGTGACGCTGACCCTGCGCACCGACACCGAGGCGGCGGGTGAGCTGAAAGCCGAGCCTGCGCTGACCGTCGGCCCGGAATCAGCCGATATCACGACCGTCACGCTTGCACCCAGCGCCGCGGCCCGGATCCTGATCGCGGACGCACTGGCCGACCGCCGCAGCCTGAAATACACGCTTGAAGGCACTCTGACCGCCGCCCCAGAGGACCGCAAGGCGCGGGATTACAAGATCAAGCGCAACAGCGCGCTCAGCCCCGTGCCCGGCCTGCCGGGCGTGATGCGCTGACGCGTTATCGCTGTTCCCGGCCGAGGCCCTTCCTTCTGCCGACCGCGGCCTTCTACCGACATACGCCCGAGACCGCATGCTGCATCCGCCGGCCTCGTCAATCCCATTCCCATTACCGACGCCCACTCCGGACCTTATGAACGCCTATAAAGCCCCGCTCGCCGATATCCGTTTCGCGCTGTACGACGTGCTCGACTGCGAACGCGTCTTCTCACGCCTCGGTTTCGAGGATACCAACCGCGAACTGATGGACGCGGTGCTGGACGAATGCGCGCGCTTTGCCGAAACAGTGATCGCACCGCTCAACGCCGTCGGCGATAGCCATGGC
>JAYUIZ010000494.1:0-1985 GCA_043765595.1 Lysobacter sp.
CCACGTCCGCCAAATCCCGTGCGTCCTGCGCATCCGGTGCGGTGAACGACGCACGGCCTTGGCAATGCACGCGCTCGAGGCCGTCTCGAACCATGTAGATCTCGAAGCCCAGTGCATTGTCGGTGTCGGGCAGCAGCGCGATGTGCAGCTCGCAGCCGTCGTCGACGAGGATGACATCGTCGGCAACGACGTCCTCGAAGCGCAATTCGCGTGCGCCGACATCGTCGGGATACGCCGCGGCGATCGCCGCACGCGCCATTTCCAGGCACAGCAGCGCCGGCAAGCGCCGCCGGCCGGCGGCGTCCTGCGTCAGGAAGCGCTCATCACCCTTCAAACCGACGCTATAGGCCGGGCCGCGCAAGGTCGAGGTGTTTCGCTGCAGCAGCGGATGGGCCGCCGCAGTCGCCCGGGCGTCGCCCAGCGTGCGTTGCGGCTCGATCCAGTGGCGATCGCGTGCGAAGGGATACGTCGGCAGCGGGATGCGTCTGGGGCGCGTATCGGCATATAACCGCGCCCAGTCGATCTCGACACCCTTGACCCAATGCTCCGCAATCCGCACCAGATCCCGCTGGACCAGCCAGCCGTCCCGGCGTTCGATGAATGCGTGATCGGCGTTGCAGGCGGCGAGGAATTCCTTATGCTTACGCACGCCGCCCCGATGCGGCCCGGGGCCGGGATGCGCAGTCTCCGACAGCGCATGCAACTGAGTGCGCAGGTCGTCCAACGACATCGCGACGAAGACGATGCGTTCGTCCATCGCCTCGCGCCCCACCTGCAAGGTGTAGGCAATGTCGCGCAGGGAAGCAGCGGCGGCGGCATCGGCGGCGCGTGCCAGGAAGCTGAGCAGGCGCTCGATTTTCAACTTCAACTGCTCGGGCGTGCGCGCCGACAATGGCACGACGCAAGCGCCGTCGTTGTCGTGTTGCGAAAGGCCGTCGACGTTGACCGGCGCCAATGGCGGCTCCTGCACCACCAGATGCGCGTTGGCCCCGCCGGCGCCGAAGGACGAGATGCCGGCGATGCGTGGAACCTCGCGAGCCGCAGCGGTTTCACCCAGTATCGGCCGGAGCCAGGGCGCCAGAGTTCGCTGCAGGCGGAACGGCGTCGTCGAGAAATCGATCTCGTCGTTAACTTCGTCTGCGTGCAGGGTAGGCACCAGTTGCCCATGCCGGAACTGCAATAACACCTTGGTCAGGGCCGCGATGCCGGCGGCCGACTCACAGTGGCCGATATTGGATTTCAACGAGCCAATGGCGCAGTGCTGGCGCTCCGCGCCAGCATCAGCCGGCGCGCGGCGGCTGGCGCGGAAGGCCTTGGTCAGGCCGGCGACTTCGATCGGATCGCCGAGCGCGGTGCCGGTGCCGTGCGCTTCGATGTAGCTCACGTCGGCCGAATCGATGTCCGCGCGCGCGAGTGCGGCTGAAACGACCTCCGCCTGGGCGGCAGGATTCGGCACCGTGTAGCCGTGGGTGCGGCCGCCGGCATTCAGGGCGCTGGCTTTGATGACGGCATGGATGGTGTCGCCGTCGCGCAGCGCGTGCGCAAGCGGTTTCAGGATCACCGCGCCCACGCCTTCGGCATCGACGAAGCCGTCGGCGTTGCGGCCGAAGGAGCGGCACTGCGCCCCTTCCGACAGCATCCCAAGAGCGGTGAGTTCCAGCATGTGCTGAGGATCAAGGATCAGACTGACGGCGCCGGCGATCGCGGCCTCGCACATACCGCTGTACAGGCTGTCCAACGCGAGATGGATCGCGGTGAGCGACGAAGAGCAGGCGCTGTCCACCGCGAACGAAGGGCCGGAGAAATCGAACAGGAACGAGATGCGGTTGGCGATCGAGTAGAACAGCGGCTGCACGGTGTAGCGCGAATTCATCACCCCGACAAACACGCCGACCTTGCCGCCCGGAGCAAGCGTCGCGGGCGTGTAGCCGCTGTCCTCGATCGCGTGATAGCTGGTTTCCAGGAACAGGCGTTCCTGCGGATCA
>JAYUIZ010000495.1:0-5495 GCA_043765595.1 Lysobacter sp.
GGCGGCAGATCGCGATCGAGATCGGGAACGAACAGCACGCTTTCGCTCAGACCGGCTTCGCCGCGGGCGGCGCGCAGTTCGTTGAGCATCGGCAGCAGGACGATCGAGATTTCCTTGTGCCCGCTCTGCAGACGTTCCAGATAGTCGGGCAGTAGCACGACGCCGCGCATCAGCGCCGAGCAGGCGACATCGCGGTCTGAAATGCCGCCGTTCTGCAGGGCGACGGACAGTTGCTCCATTTCCTCGGCGACCATCGCCGGGGCATAGAGTTCGACCATCCGCAGGGTGCCCTGCACCTGATGCAGCAGTTCGGCGCTCACCCCCATCCGGCTGGTGTCGGAAGGATCTTCGGCGAAGCCTTCGACCTCCATCCGCACCAGACGCAGGGTTTCGTCGAGCTCGGGTTTGACCCAGCCCAGCGCGCTGTATTCGATCGCATCATGGAGCGCGCTCATCGTGCGCCTCCACGGACGCGGTCACGTCCGGTTTCACGATCGGAAGACATTCGCATCATCTCGCCATTGCTCCGCAGTATTCCGCCGGATCAGGCCGGGAGCTTGAAGTCGGCGACCGAGCGGCGCAGGTCCGCTGCCAGTTGCGCGAGGTTTCCGATCGATTCGGCCGTCTGATTCGCGCCCTGCGAGGTCTGCGCGGTGATCGACTGAATCGTGGTCATAGTCTGGGTGATGTCCGTCGCCGCCGCGGACTGCTGCTGCGCGGCGCTGGAGATACCTCGAATAAGGCCTGCGAGGTTGTTCGACACCTGTTCGATTTCGCCCAGTGCGGTACCCGCGTCCTCGGCCAGTCGCGCGCCGGCGACCACTTCGGAGGTCGTCTGTTCCATCGAGCTCACCGCTTCGTTGGTATCGGACTGAATGGTCTGGACCAGCGCTTCGATTCGCTTGGTCGCGTTGGAGGTGCGTTCTGCGAGTCGCTGCACTTCGTCGGCCACCACCGCGAACCCGCGGCCCGCTTCACCGGCTGAAGCCGCCTGGATCGCCGCATTCAGCGCCAGGATGTTGGTCTGTTCCGAAATGTCGTTGATGAGTTCCACGATCGAGCCGATTTCCTGCGAGCTTTCGCCCAGGCGCTTGATTCGCTTCGAGGTTTCCTGGATCTGGCCGCGGATCGAGTCCATCCCAACAATGGTCTGCCGCACCACGCCCGCGCCTTTGGTTGAGAGTTCCACAGAGCGCTGCGCCACTTCGGCAGACTCGGCGGAGTTCTTCGACACCTGGTTGATGCTGACCGCAATTTCGTTGATGCGGTTGGTCGCGGTGTTGATCTGCTGCGCCTGATGTTCGGCGGCTTCGGCCAGATGCATCGCGGTGGCCTGGGTTTCTTGGGCGCTGGAAGCGACCTGCACCGAGGTGTCGTTGATGGTCTGCACCAGGCTGCGGAGCTGTTCGACCGCGAAGTTGATCGAGTCCGCAATCGCGCCGGTCATGTCCTCGGTCACAGTCGCCTTCACCGTAAGGTCGCCTTCCGCGAGCGAGCCCATTTCGTCCAGCAGGCGCATGATCGCCTCCTGGTTGCGGTTGTTGAGCTCCATCGAGCCCTCGTAGCGGCGTTTCTGCGCGCTGTTGAGGCTGAGCACCAGGAAGATGATCGAGGCCAGCGAGGCCAGACCGGTGGCGACGCTGATCCAGATGTTGCCGGCGAAATTCTTGTCGCCGGTGCCGAACGCAGTGAACGCAGTGAACAGGCTTTCGCTGTCGGCCAGCAGGCGGGTGGAGCCGATGGTGAGTTCCGTGGCCGCGGACTGCGCGCGGAACAGGTTCTGCGAGGAGGCCAGGATCGCGTCCAGGTCCTTCTTCATCGCGACCCACTGGTCGTTGGACTGGTTCAGCGCGCCCAGCGCCGCGGTGTTGGTGAGCTTCTGCACGTTCATGGCCTGATCGCCGTTGCGCAGTCCGTTCAACACCTGCACGAACACGGAGGCGTCGCGGTTGAGCGCATCGCCCGCGAGCGCGGCGCCCGGGCCGCCGGCGCGAATTTCGGCGACGCGGCGGGCCATCGAGCCCGCCAGCACCACCTGGCGCAGCGCGATGTAGATCTGCGAGGACGGCGCGCCGCCTGCGGACATGGCACGCACCACTTCGTCAAGCTGCGCCTGCAGCTGCGGAACGCCGTCGGTGAAGCTCTTGGCGTTCTTGGACAGTGCGAGCACTGCGGCTTCGGACGAGACGATCTGGTCGGCGTTCTTGCCCATCGGCACCCAGGTCGATGTGACCGTGGCGATCGGGCCGGCCACGCCGGTCGATGCGCCGAAGCGGTCGTTGAGCAGCTTCACATCGGTTTCGATCTGGGTCTTCGTAGTCTTGAAAGCTTTGAACGCCGCGGCGTCGCCGTTGATCGCCTCTCGTCCCAGGTTGGCTAGACGCTGCGAGTTCACCTGCAGGCTGGACGCCGCCGTACTGGCGCCGCCGAAGCGCTGGGTCTTCAACAGCGCGTAGCCCGTATTCAAGCCGAACACGACCAGCGATACCGCGAGAACCCACAGCCACAGGCTGATGCTCTGGCTGCGGCCTTTGCCGGCGACGTTATCCATCGGAGTGCTCATGTCTAGCCTCGATCTGTGTTTGGAACTGTTGCAGTGAAGGGGGTGCCGTCAAATCGCCGTCAGGTGGCGGCGTGTCGGAATTCGGGGGTCCGGACCAAGCGATCCAGGCTGAAGACGCCCCAGACATCATCGGCGGTGCGGTAGGCGCGGTCGACCAGGCCGGCATAGCGGCCGTCGGCCAGATCTCCAGCTTCGACCTCCTGCTCTTGCATGAAGGACCGCTGGCCGTAAAGCTCGTCGATGGTGACCGCGACATCGCCACCGGGCTGGCGCAGAACCATCACTTTCTGGTGGCCCTCGTGCAGCACGCTGCGCACGCCCTCGAGGAATTGCTTGAGGTCGACCACAGGCAGCAGGTTGCTGCGCACGTTGGCGACGCCGAGCATCCAGCCCTGGGCACCGGGTACCGGGGTGATCTGCGGGACGGTGAGGATTTCCGCCACCGACTCGTAGTTGGAGACCAGCCGACGCTGGCCGATGCGATAACCGATGCCGCGCCACAGGCCAGCGGCCTGCAGCTGTTCCGGCAGACCGGCGACGTGGGCGAGACTGCGTCGTTCGTATTCGGCGAGCGTTTCAAACGCATCGACCGCAGCCGTCTCGAAGACAGCTCCGGTACCGGCGATGTCCATGCCGAACTCGTCTTCGCTCATGCACCCGTCTCCAGCAGTTGGTCGATGCGCGCGATCAGCGCTTCCTCGCTCGGCGGCTTGACGATGTAGTCCTTGGCGCCCTGGCGCATGCCCCAGGCGCGATCGGTTTCCATGCCCTTGGTGCTGACGATCAGGACCGGGATGGCCTTGGTCGTGGGTTCGCGCGAGAGCGCGCGGGTCGCCTGGAAGCCGTTCATGCCCGGCAACACGACATCCATCAGCACCACGTCCGGCAGCTCCTTCTTGCACACTTCAATGCCATCCTCGGCACTGGTGGACGCGAGCACCTGATGACCATGGCGCTCAAGCAGCCGTGTGAGCACGGCGGTATCGGTCGGCGAATCTTCGATGAGCAGAATGCGGGCCATGAGTTGCCTGTCCCCCCGGTCAGGCGTTGACGTGTTTGCGGATGGCGTCGAGCAGTTCTTCGCGTGTGAACGGTTTGGTCAGATATTGCTCGGAGCCGACGATGCGGCCACGCGCCTTGTCGAACAGACCATCCTTCGAGGACAGCATGATCACCGGCGTGTGCTTGAAGACCTGATTGTTCTTGATCAGCGCACAGGTCTGATAGCCATCGAGGCGCGGCATCATGATGTCGACGAAAATGATCTGCGGACGCTGGTCCGCGATCTTGGCGAGTGCCTCGAATCCATCCGTTGCAGTCACCACTTCGGCCCCCTCGCGTTTGAGCAGGGTTTCGGCGGTACGTCGGATGGTCTTCGAATCGTCGATCACCATCACCCGCAAACCTTGAAGGCCGCCGGCTGGATTCTCGTCTTGCGTCATCATGTCTCCCCATGCGCCCGGCAATCGATGACTGTACTGCTGGTTTGTCATCATTTTCAGCCACCTATATCCCAGTCTGAAGCTGGACTGTCAAGGTTTGCTTAGCAATTTCCCCGCCAAGAACGATGAAGTGAGGCTTCCATCGCACTGGCTTGTTACCATCCGACCCGACGAATCTTGCAGGTATAGCCGCATGCCAAAACTCGCGCGCGACGTAGTCGTGGTCATGGACCCGATCGAGTCGATCAGAATTGCCAAAGACTCCACATTTGCGATGTTGCTCGAAGCCCAGCAACGTCAGTATCGGCTTTTTTACGTCACTCCCGGCGCATTGGGGATGCGCGACGGCGTCGCCAGCGCGGAGGTTTCGTCGTTGATCGTACGCGACGACGCGAAAGACTGGTTTGAAAGCGGACCTTCGTCACACCGTGCGCTGGGATCGGACGATCTGATTCTGATGCGCAAGGATCCGCCGGTGGATGCCGACTTCCTGCACGACACCCTGATCCTCAGCGCCGCGCAGCGCGCCGGCGCAATGGTCGTGAACGACCCGCAGGGGCTGCGCGACCACAACGAGAAACTCGCGGCGCTGGAATTCCCGCAGTGCTGTCCGCCCACCTTGGTCAGTCGGAAGGCGCCGGCGCTCAAGGCGTTCGCCGCTGAGCACGGCGAGGTGGTGCTGAAGCCGCTGGACGGCATGGGCGGGCGATCGATCTTCCGCTCGCGCGCCGGCGACCCCAATCTGAATGTGATCCTGGAGACCCTCACCGGCGAGGGCCAGCATCTTGTGATGGCGCAGCGCTACCTGCCGGAGATCATCGACGGCGACAAGCGCATCCTGCTGATCGACGGCGTGCCGGTGGATTTTTGCCTGGCGCGGATTCCGCAAGGCGATGAATTCAGAGGGAATCTTGCCGCTGGCGGCCGCGGCGAGGGCCGGCCGCTGACCGACCGCGACCGCTGGATAGCCGCCCAGGTCGGCCCGGAGATGAAGCGCCGAGGCATGCGCTTTGTGGGCCTGGACGTGATCGGCGCACACCTGACCGAGGTCAACGTCACCAGCCCCACCTGCATCCGCGAACTGGACAAACAGTTCGGGCTGAACATCGCCGGGCTGCTGTTCGACGCCCTGGAGACGACTGCTTAACTTCATGTCAGCCGTCAGCGCCACTCTTCCTCCACCGCCGGTGATCGGCGAGGACCAGCGTCTGGGTGCGACCCTGGTGCTGTCGCTGTTGCTGCACGGGCTGCTGATCCTCGGCGTCGGCTTCGCGCTGGAGCGCGCGGCACCGATGGTGCCGATGCTGGACGTGATCCTGACCCAGACCCGCACGCCGCTCACGCCCAAGCAGGCCGACTTTCTGGCGCAGGCCAACAACCAGGGCGGCGGCGAACACAATAAAGCCAGCCGCCCGCGCGACCCACAGCCCGGGACGGTGCCGCAGGCCGAAGCCGGGGTGGCGCCGCAGACGGTGCGCGCGCAGTCGCCG
>JAYUIZ010000496.1:0-5477 GCA_043765595.1 Lysobacter sp.
CGGGGCGCGTCCAGATTGCGGCGAGGACTGCGGCTGGCGGAAGCTGATGATTTCCGACTTCACTTTCACTTTCAGCCGTGAAAACGGCACCGCGTCGGACACGCTGACCTTCGCCACCAGATCGGCGAACCGGCCGTCCTCGCGCAGATGCGTGAGGAAATCGTCGATAGCGGGCGCTTCTCCGGCTAGGAACAGATTGATCCCCTCCTCCGCGACCAGTACGGTGCCGCGGAGTTCGCCTGCTTCCGCGCACGCCCGGATATGCACGGCAAGCGCATCGGGATCCGCCACGGGCACAAAATGATACGCGGCGATGTTTTTGATCGCAGCGTCGATGATCGAAGCTTCCGTGATTGAAGCGTCCATGACCGGTGCGTGCGTGATCGAAGCGTTTGGGTTCATATCGCGATTTTAACCAGCCAGCGCAGCCTGGAGATTATCCCGCGCCCGCGCTTCATAACGGTCGTGGAAGACATCGCTGAGATAGATCCGCTCCGAAGCGAGCAGTGTCCTGAAGAACCGACGGCGCTTGATCCCATACAGCCAGCGCGGTACAGCGCGGTACTCTTCGGCGATGGCGCGGTCGTAGGCAGCGAACGTCTGCGGCTCGGAACCGAGGATCGCCATGTCGCAGTCGAGAAAGCGCCGGCTATCTTCAGCAATCGCGTCGTCGCCGAAATCCGCCGCAGTCAGGGCACCGTGGCGCGCTGTCAGCAGGATCAGATCGGAAACTCGTGAACTGTCGACCCCTGCATGCGGCCACCAATCGGCGATATGTTTGATCGCGAGACGCGCGGATTCTGCTTCGTTGTCGCGACGTCCGGCCACATAGATCGCATCGTGATACAAGACAGCAAGCCCAACTTCGCGCGGCTGATGCCAGCCCGGCCCTTCGGCAACGGTCCGGTAATGCGCCAGCACGTCTTTGACATGGCCGAAGTGATGATAGGCGCGGGGCGGAGACGCATAGGCTTGCCGCAAGGCGATGAGTTGCTCGCCCGGCAGCGACGAAAGTTCCGGGATGTCGATACCAGCGATCAAACCGGGATCCTGCGAAAATGGCACCAACCGCAGCCAAAACAACCTGTTGTAGAGCAGGCTTCAGCCTGCAGCCGATCTACGGTATACCGCAGCGGGCTGAAGCCCACGCTACAAACCGCAACTCCATGCATCAGCCGCTGATCACCGTCAGCGTCGGTGAGCGCTTCGGCGATTTGTGGTCGACAGCGGTCTCCGACGTGTAGGCGCAGACGCGATTGCGGCCTTCGTTCTTGGCGCGATACAGCATCTGGTCGGCGTGCGAGAGCAGACGCGACAGGTCGTAACCCGACTGCGCCGTCGAACTTACGCCGAAGCTTGCGGTCACCACGAACGAATAGCCGCACTCGCGTGTATCAATCTGGGCCAGCTGCGAGCGGCAGTCCTCGGCAAGGCGCGCGGCGCTGGCAAGATCGAAACCGCGCAGCAGGACAGCGAATTCCTCACCGCCGATGCGACCGAGGTAATCAATCTTCCGGCAGTGCGCACTGCAGGTTTTACCGACCTGCTTGAGTACCCAATCGCCTGCGCCGTGGCCGTAGGTGTCGTTGATTGCCTTGAAGTGATCGAGGTCGAACATGACCAGCGCGGCGGAATCGCCCGCGCGCGCGGCATCCACCAGCGCACGCTCAGAATTCAGGGTGAAGAAATGGCGGTTGCCCAAACCGGTCAGTGCATCGGTCTGCGCCAGACGCTGCAGTTGCCCTTGATGACGCTTGATCTGGATCACCCAGAAAACGATGGCGCCCAGCATCACCAGCAGAAATCCTGCAACAAGCCGCGCCTTTTGCGTGCTCTCGCGCTCCAGCGCAAGCTGCTGCGCTTGCTGTTTGGTTTCGTGACGCACGATTTCGTACGCAAGCTCGCGCGATTTCACGTCGCTCAAGTGAGCCATTTCGGATTCTGCATAGCGCTTGTAAAGCTCCAGCGCCACCGACGGTTTCTCGCGGGCGGCTGCGATCTTGTACAACGTGTTGTAGGCGCTGACCAAGGTGGAGGACGACTTGATCTGTTCACCCATGGACACAGTTATGAGCGCGTGCGATTCCGCCGCAGGAACATCGCCAAGCTTCAATCTGAAATCGGCAAGAAGTGCATGGAAACCGGCAATCAGACGCGGGTAGCGTGTAGCCTGGACCTCAGACAGCGCCGCTTCAAGCACAGCGACCGCTTTCTGCGGACTGCCGTCGGTTACCATCTTCCGGGCCAGAATGCTGCGGGCAATGTTCGTAGCTATATATTCTTTCTGCGCAACACAACGATCAATGATCGACTGGACCGCCGCCGGATCCTTCGGAAGTTGATTCAGCTCGAATTGCGATGCGATCTGATGATGCCCGGCGATACACTGCATACGCGGATTAGGCTGGTCTCTCAGTATTTCTTGGGCGTATCGCAAAGCGATACCGTGCTGACCGATCTCGTTGTAGAGCAAAGCACCCGCGGCCATACCCTCGTGCCGGATCGCCTTGTCCCTGACATTGCTGCGCATCGCGAGGGTTTTTTCAAGGTATCGCAAACCAGTACTGAAATCACGATTGATCGCCGAGAAGCTCGCGACCAGACCACCTGCGCGATACTTCAGGTCCGGATCCTTCGCCTCGTCGAACAGTTGCTTGGCTAGATTGGCGCCCTGCATAAGTTTGTCGCGATAGATCGCGGTCTCATAGGCCTGAAGGTACTTGAGGCGCTGTCGCTGTAGCGTCGTGATTTCACGTTTATCTCTGCGGAGTTGTTCCATCAACTCCGCAAAGCGCTGAGGGTCCGAACTTCGAGCAGTGTCGGCTTTCTGCAGGATCACATCGTACGACAACTGCGCATGAGCGACTCCCACGTTCGCAGAAATCGCGAATACGAAGACAACAACGATCAGCTTCCAATGCATTTCACACCTCACCCTCTTGTTAACGGCATAACCCTATTCGGGTTGTTTCTTCTCTTCTTCGCCTTCCGCCTCGCCTGGAATTTCACCTTCCTGCTCGGGCTTATCTTGCGGAGCGGCCACCATAAGAACCATCAATGGGCGGCCATTCAACACCATCTTCAACTTTGAATGATCTCTCAGACGGAGTGCTTTCTGCGACTCATCGTCCGTATCCAACATCGCAATTGCGGCTTCGTAATCGGCAGTGCTCATCCGTGCCATTACTGCATTTCCGCCCATCGACTCAAGAAACTGGATCACATTCGACATTGGACTCCCCCATTATGCTTGTTGATTCAACGTGGTATTGGCCGTTCATCGGCCAAACCATCGCAATTTATTGCGGACAGCAGTTGCGTAAGCCATTGGAACGGATCAAGCCCCTCCGAACCACACGCTAACATGTTACTCCCACGCCTGCAGGTTATGCGAAAACCCCATTTATATCAACCACTTCGCTAGACTTTGCCCATAAGAGGTAGATTTCAGAGAATTTTCGTGTCATCTACTCCAAGACACGAAATGCGTCGCCTATTCCCAATGCACCCGAACATGCAGAAAAACAACGCCGGCTGATGGGCAAGCCGGCGTTGCTGAAATAGCTACAATCTGGTTTTAAAAATTTTAATCTGCAGTAAAGATCATGCAACGCATCGCACCACGCCCACCAATCGAAGTGGCCAATGCCTCGATATCACCTTCGCTGAGTGCACGACGCTGTGCTGGGTCCAGATCGAGGGCGCTGATCGCGGATTGCATCTGCGCCTTGGCGTACTTGCCCTACCCCGCCTGTTCCTGAAAACGAATCATGTTCGACATTCAATAGCTCCATTTTTCAAAAGGTTACACGCCACCCGGGCCGACATAAGCTTCGGGCTCCGCAAGCGCCCAACGGCGCATGCCGGAGACTTTGACCGAACCAAGCGGAGCTTGAATTCGGCCGCAATTCTTCAGTTTTTTTCGCTCATCTCAACGACCAACGCCGCATCGATCTCCGCAATTCGGGCCAACATCTCAGTGTTGCGCTCCATCGGTCTCACCGGAGGCACCACCAAGGTGCTGTGCATGAACAGTTCGGCATCGACCAACGCGGAAAGTGGTATACGCTCCATGCGCGGCGCTGTAATCGGGAGGGTCGCGGCTTCGTAGACGATCACTTCATGTTCCGGCGGGTATCCCTCCGCTGCCAGTAATTCAAGCAACAACCGGCGGTAGGGCGCCCCAGTACCGAAGCGGGCTAGTGAACGGTCGCCGGCAAGCCCGATCTGCCAGAGGATCAGATAGGCCGTGGGGTCGATCCTCCGTCTATAAAACATCAACTGACTGGCTTCATAGTGCTGGCAGCCATAGGTGCCGGGGTCGATGCCGAGATCGGCATACAGGCAATCTTCGGCAGAAATGCCAGGATGCATTTCGGCGTCGAAGCCCTCGGTCCGTGCCTGGGCGATAGCGTGATGCGGCACTTGGGCGAACACGCCGGGGTGGCCATAGAACACGCCGCAGACACGCCGGCCGGCGCGGACTTCGCCGAGCATCGCATCGATCATTTCACGATAGCTGTCGGTGCGGCGCTTGCCCTCAAGGTAATACGGCTGGAGGCTGCGCATGTCAGGCCGCATCTCCTGCAGCCACAGTTCGACGATGGCGTCGGACACCAGACCGAACACGACATCCGCCTGCTCGATTTCACTGCGCGAGCGCGGACTGAGGTGACCACCAAGCATCATGCCCAGACCAATCGCGGTATAGGTACCTTTCGCGGATTTCATCACGATCCCGTTGTTCACAAAGAATGAGTAATGGTATGAGCTTGATGTTTCTCCGGCAAGCCAGAAACCCATACGCTTGCCGTCATTCGCCAGCCTAGCGAGCCACTAGGCGTATCAACATCGAATTTCTCGAAACCAAGGTATTCGCCCAAACGATGGATATCGAGATTTTCTGGAGCATACCGGGCAATTACTTCGTCCATACCCAGCTTCCATTGCTGCAATAGAACTCCATCAATGACACGCCTGAGTACCTGTAGCCCAACACCTGTACGCTGTGCCTGCGGCAAAAGCATCAATCCCAACTCGCCGCGCGTGGATACAGCGGCATCTCGCACCAGTGCCGCCAGCCCGAGCGTCTGGCCGGTACGCTGGTGCGAAAGATGCCAATAGCGCGCTCGCACCGCTGGATTGGCGTTGTGCTTCCGAGCTTTGTCGAAGACAGCCACCGCATCGCTAACACTCATCGTCTCTGCGATATGCCGCATCACTGTAGCATCGGCATATAGACCCACATATAGATCGATATCACCGTCGCCTACCAATCGCCCGCTGACACGGGCCGTCTCGAAACGCCAGTCGATCCCTGCACCCGCCGCCATGCCCGCCTCGCTCACAGGAAACTCGCGTATCCATCCAGCGCCAGGCGCTGGATATCCGGGACGCGGCAGTCGGGCGCGGGGTGACCCACCACCAGCAGGAGGTAGGCCATTTCATTCTTGGGCCGGCCCAGGATCTCGTTCAGG
>JAYUIZ010000497.1:0-1978 GCA_043765595.1 Lysobacter sp.
CGAACAACGTACCGCGGGCTTCGTAGCGACCCACGGAACCAGCCTGCACCGGCAACGCCATGCGCATGGTCCGGGCGTTGAACGCGAACACGCCGTCGAGGCGGGCGGTGGGCGCGGCCACCGCGAATGCGGTACGCGCGTCGCGCTGGATGCCGCCGGCGTCGGCGAACACCTGCAATTCCCACAGTCCCTGCGCATTGCCGGAGTTGGCAGGCAGTTTCACGTTCGCAGTCAGGCCGCCGTTGCCGCTGGCGTCGAGCGCCACCGGCCAGCTGCGGCCGTCCGGCGCCACCAGCATGGCTTCCGCCTGCATCGCGGACATCTTGCCGGCCTGGTTGAAATCGACATCGAAGCGCACCGAACCGCCGGCGAGGGCGTGGCTGCGATCGGCGCCGGCACGCAGTACGGCGGTGCTTTCGGGCTCGAATACGTGGACCAGATAGCGGCCTTCGGCCTTCGGAACGCGCACTGTGTAAGTGTCGGCGCCTTCCTGGCTGTCGAGCTTGGCGATGACCGAGCCAGCCTGCACGTCCATGCCGGCCTTGGTCAGCTGCTCGGCACTGGCGATGTTTTCGAGCTTGGCCGCGCCGCGGCTGTCGTTGACCTGCAGTTCGTCCGCGCGCAGTGCGCGGGCGCCTTGGGTCGGGCTGATGCGGATCAGGCTGCCCGGCGCGGACATCTTCAGCTGCACGCCCTTGTCCAGAGCGGCGGCATCGACCGTTTCCCAGTATTCGCGGCTCTGCGCGACATGGGGCTGCGAGGCGAACAGCGGCTGGCTCGGGTCGAGTTTCCACGCGAAGGAGACCGGCGCGCGCTCAATCTGCGCGGAAGGCGCAGGCAGAGCGACAAGACGGGTGGGGGCCTGGTCCTGGGCGCCGGCCGGACGCAGTGGCTGCGCGGCGACGGCGGAGAAGGAGCACAGCGCCAGAGCGATTGCGATTGAAAGTCTCATGGCGTTGTCCTCACTGGCCCGCATCGGTGCGGAGAATGGTGTTCAGGCCGAAACAGGCCCGACGGCTCTGGTTGTGCGACAGCGGTTCACTGCCGGCCATGCGCGATGTGTCGTAGAACCACACCGAACCGGCACCGGATTGACTGCTGCAGTTGAGGAAGCCGTCTGAACAGCTGTCCAGCCAGTTTTTGGTGATTTCCAAACCAACATTCAGGCTGTAACCACCGCAGTAGCTGTCGCTGTCGAACGGCGAGGAGTCCACATCGGTGCCGACTACGCTGCGGAAGGTTTTCGGCAGTGCGGGGCGGCCGCTGGTGCCGTACATGTAATTGGCGTTGTAGAACACCATCCAGCTGGTCTGCTGCTGGCGCACGCCGTCATTCTGGTAACCGAGCAGCCAGCCCAACGCCGCTTCGAACACCGTGCCGTTGATCACCGCATCGGCCAGCGGGGTGCCGGTCGAAGAGGGCGCGAGCGCATTGACGCGCACGGTCTTGTTGATGATGTCCGGATAGCGGCTGTCATAGGTAGGATTCGACATGATCCAGCGCATGACGTTGCCGCCATTGGAATGCGTGATCACGATCAGTCGGGTGATGCCTTTGCTATTGATGAAGCTGGTCAGCTGGCCGGCCAGGCAGCCCGCAGCGCGGCTGTCCCACCAGTACTGGCCGAAATCGCAGTTGATGACCACGTAATTCGCCGGGTTGGGCAGGCCGCCGCGCACGGAGTCGACCATGGCCGGTTGCCAGTAGTCGTTGTAGGCGTTGGTTTGGGCACCGGTGCCGTGGACGAACGCCACGCCGGTATTTGCGAACGCACAGGGCGCCGCCAGAGCGAGCAACAGCCCGCAGAGGTATTTACGCACGTTGTGTATCCCTCTTGATTTCTTATTCCATGAAGACGCGACAGTGCGCCGCGCCGATCCCTTGCTGGTCTGCCACTCTCCCCGGACATGGCATCGCGGTCGAGAATACGGAGGCGTATTGACACTGTCATGACGCATTGCGGCAAAACGAGATGCAG
>JAYUIZ010000498.1:0-1974 GCA_043765595.1 Lysobacter sp.
CGCCGAGAAGCTGGTGCGGCCGTTCTGGCCCATCGCTTCATCCACGGTGTTGCCGTCGCGCGTTGCGTTGCTGTAGCGGTACATCTGCGTGCGATCGGGGCTGAAGACCTCCAGAGTCACGCCGTCCGGCAGCGAAAAATGATCGAAATGCACCTTCACGAAGCTGGCGTCGGACGTGCGGATCTCGTAAATGCGGCCCAGCGAAGCTGCGGTCAGGCGCAGGTTGGCGTTGCGCTGGTCGGCGATTTTGATTGGTGCAGGCTGCGCAGCCTGCGCAAGCATCGGCATGAAGCACGACAGCGCGACGGCGAGCGCAAGCATCTTGCGGGTGGAGCGGTTGGTCTGGGTTGAACAGGCGCGTTTCATCAAACTTTCCCTTCTTTCAATCGTGAAAACAGCAGGAAGCGCTCTAAACGAACGGGGGGACTTCGGCGAACGCGGTACAGGCCGTGCATGGCCCGTAGAGGAGCAGAACACGGACGGGGGCTGGATTTCCAGTCCCGGGGCACAACCTTCGGGATGGTGCGCGCGGCCGCCATCCGATTTTGGATGAGTTTGGGCGGTTTCCATTCACTTGCAGCCGTTATCGGAAGGCTTTGCCCCATGCCGTTTCGTAAACGGCAACCATCGCCGGCATATACAGCGCTTGTCGCAGGAAAGCATGCCCGACTTCAGACAATCGGGGCTTGGCCCCGACGATGCTCAGGATGCGCGTCCTGCGAATCGAATGTCGAATATGGCGGGTTTCAACCCGCAAGGCCTGTGTGCGCTCGATGTAAAAGTAAAAAACCTCAGCGCACCGCAGATAGAGGTATGGATACGTCCGCAAACCGCGCGCACCGCTGCCCTGCGGGGCACATCTGGGAAGCGTCGGCCGTCCCTTTCGGGTTCCGATATTAAGGAGGGTCAACGCCGCTTGTACCCCGCAGAAGCGGGGTATGATCTCACCCGGAATTGAGGGGCCGAGCTCACCCGAGCCGGACTCGTTTCGCGTGTCGGTGCGTGCGGACCCCGTGACCATTTTTGGACTGTACGTCGATGGCTATCAGCGATAATTCCGAATTCCAGGAACAGATCCATTATCTGATCGGCCTCGGGCGATTCCGGCAGGCGGTCGAGTTCCTCAATCTCACCAGCGCCTATCGTTTCACGGCGATGTATCGGATTTCTTCCGATCGGCTGCAAAATCTGGTGATCTTCGATCGCCAACAGCCCGATCAGCCGCTTACAGGCACGATTCCGCTGGGCGATTCCTACTGCGTCTTCGTACGCGATCTCAAGGACGCCTTCATCATCGCCGACGCTGCGGGCGACTCCAGGGTAGAGGCTCATCCAAAGCGGCCGACGGTGAATGCCTACTGCGGTGTTCCTTTGATCGACATGGCTGGCAATGTGTTCGGCACCGTCTGTCATTTCGATTTCGCGCCGGTCCCGGAGAATCCTGCCACGGTCGAGATGCTCAAGACCTTCGCTGGGGTTTTCGACCCGGCCGCCACCTCCAATTCCCTGGAGCGCGGCCTCCGGCAGAAAGTCGATGCGCTAGAAGGGATGTTGGGGCTTCTGGTCGACGCCTGCCAGGATATCTCGCATGTGACTTCTGCATTCGAGGAATTCGCCAATCCGATCCGCCAGGGCGCCATCAAGCTCAATCACTCGTCGCGCCTCGCGACCAATGCCCGGATCGATGAGCTTCTGGCGTCGCTGCCGGCGCGTTTCGCGATCAAGGCGCAAACGGTGCGCTGAGGTTGCGATGATGTTTCCGGTGTATGCACTTTGTGTTTCAAGAGCACGAAAAATGCGCGAATCAGGAAAGCATGTGTCATCCCGAACGAGGGCGAAGTTCGAGAAGGGGTCTGCTTGCTGCAGGCAGTGCCGCAACAGCAGATCGCTCTGCCCGCTGCGCGGGCGTTCGGGATGAGAGAGAGTTTGAGGGCCGAGGCGCTTCGGGTTCTGGCCTGAGATTGGCGACAGTGG
>JAYUIZ010000499.1:0-1973 GCA_043765595.1 Lysobacter sp.
ATGCGATCGAACAGACCAGCGAAGGCGAGGCGGGCGAGGGCAAGAACGACCCGCTGACCGAGTTCGCGGTCAATCTCAACGCGTTGGCCCGCGAGGGCAAAATCGATCCGCTGGTTGGCCGTGCCGAAGAAGTGGAGCGCACCATCCAGGTCCTGTGCCGTCGGCGCAAGAACAATCCGCTATATGTCGGAGAAGCCGGCGTTGGCAAGACTGCGCTGGCCGAAGGCTTGGCTCGGCGGATCGTCGACGGTGAGGTGCCGGAGGTGCTGTCCGATGCAACGATCTACTCGCTGGATCTTGGCGCGCTGGTCGCCGGCACCAAGTATCGCGGCGATTTCGAGAAGCGCCTGAAGTCGGTACTCGCGGCGCTGAAGAAGATTCCGCAGGCGGTGCTGTTCATCGACGAGATCCACACCATCATCGGCGCCGGCTCCGCCAGCGGCGGGACGATGGACGCCAGCAATCTGATCAAGCCTGCGCTGGCCTCGGGCGAGATGCGCTGCATCGGCTCGACCACCTTCCAGGAATACCGCGCCATCTTCGAGAAGGACCGCGCACTGGCCCGGCGCTTCCAGAAGATTGATGTGGTCGAACCGACTATTGGCGAGGCCGTGGAGATCCTGCGCGGGCTGCGCCCGAAGTACGAGGCGCACCACCATGTCACCTATGCCGACGACGCCATCCAGGCGGCGGTGGATCTGTCGGTGAAGCACATCAACGACCGTCTGCTGCCCGACAAGGCGATCGACGTGATCGACGAAGCCGGCGCACGTCAGCAGTTGCTCGCGCCCGAGCTGCGCAAGAGCCGCATCGACGTCGAGGAAGTCGAGATCATCGTCGCCAAGATGGCGCGGATTCCGGCAAAACAGGTCAGCGCTTCCGACAAGGACGTGCTGCAGCATCTCGAACGCAATCTCAAGATGGTGATCTTCGGCCAGAACCCGGCCATCGAGACCCTGACTTCGGCCATCAAACTTGCGCGCTCCGGCCTGGCCAATCCCGACAAGCCGATTGGCAGCTTCCTGTTCGCCGGCCCCACCGGCGTGGGCAAGACCGAGGTCACCCGCCAACTGGCGCTGCAGCTCGGCATCGAACTGGTGCGTTTCGACATGAGCGAGTACATGGAGTCGCATTCGGTCAGCCGCCTCATCGGCGCGCCTCCGGGCTATGTCGGTTTCGATCAGGGCGGTCTGCTGACCGAGAAGGTCGTGAAGACCCCGCACTGCGTGTTGCTGCTCGACGAGGTGGAGAAGGCCCATCCGGACATCTTCAATATCCTGCTGCAGGTCATGGACCGCGGCGTGCTGACCGACACCAACGGCCGCGAGGCGAATTTCCGCAACGTGATCATTGTGATGACCACCAATGCCGGCGCGTCGCAGGCGGCCCGCCGGTCCATCGGTTTCACCAAACAGGACCACAGCACCGACGCGATGGAAATCATCCGCCGCAGCTTTAGCCCGGAATTCCGCAACCGGCTGGATGCGGTGGTGCAGTTCCAGGCGCTGGGCTTCGAGCACATCCTGCGCGTGGTCGACAAGTTCCTGATTGAGCTGGAAACCCTGCTGCACGAGAAGAACGTCTCGATGTCGGCCACCCCGGCCGCGCGCGATTGGCTGGCTGAGCACGGTTTCGACCCGCTGATGGGCGCCCGTCCGATGTCGCGGGTGATCCAGGACAAGGTCAAACGCCCGTTGGCGGACGAGCTGCTGTTTGGAAAACTGGCCGGCGGCGGACGGGTCTCGATCGACGTGCGCGACAACCAGTTGGTGGTCGAGTCGCAGGCTGAGCCCGAAAAGCTGCTGCCAGTGACGGTCTGATCACCGCGCGCTCGCGGAAACAGAAAAGGCGGCCAGTGGCCGCCTTTTTCTTGACTCGATTCAATAGGCTGTTGCGATCACTTCATGCGATATGTGATCCGACCTTTGGTCAAATCGTAAGGGGTCATTTCGATCTTGACCTTATCGCCGGTG
>JAYUIZ010000500.1:0-1972 GCA_043765595.1 Lysobacter sp.
CTGTGCCAGATCAGCCATCGCACTGACCGCATGCGCGTTGTGGCCGTAGTCGAACAGCACCTTGAACGGATGCTCGTTGAACACGTTCATCCGGCCCGGGGCCTGGAAGAAGCTGCTGTCGAAGGTGCGCAGGCCCTGGCGAATGGCGTCCAGCTTGATGCCCATCGAGAACGCCATGGCCGCGGCGAACATCGCGTTCTGCACGTTGTGCAGCGCCTTGCCTTCAAGCGTCGCCGGAATGAGGTGCGTCCACAGCAGCGGGATGTGGCTGCCCTTGTCGTACAGGGTGATCATCTGGCCGTTGACGCCGGCTTCCAGCGCGCAGGCGCGGCCGCCGGCGCGGATGTGCTCGCGCACCAGCCCGTGCGAGGGATTGAGGGTGACGTAGCAGATGACTTTCGCGTCGGTGTAGCCGCCCATCTTCAGCACGTTCGGATCATCGGCGTTGAGCACCGCACAGTCTTCCGCCACTTCGACCACGATCCGCTTGACCTCGGCCAACTGCTCCAGCGTGTCGATGCCCTTCATGCCCAGATGATCGGACTGCACGTTCAGCACCGCGCCCACATCGACCCGGGTCACGCCCATGCCGGCGCGCAGCAGCCCGCCGCGCGCGGTTTCCAGCACCGCGAAATCGATCTGCGGATCGGCCAATACCATCCGCGCCGACACCGGCCCGGTCATGTCGCCCTCGACCGTGCGCTGGCCGTCGATGTACACGCCGTCGGTGGTGGTAAGGCCTGGCGTGAAGCCGGTCATCTTGGCGATGTGCGCCAACATGCGCGAGGTAGTGGTCTTGCCGTTGGTGCCGGTGATCGCGGCGATCGGCACCCGCGACGGCGTGCCCTGCGGGAACAGCATGTCGATCACCGGGCCGGCAGCGTCGCGCGGTTTGCCTTCGCTGGGCGCTACGTGCATGCGGAACCCGGGCGCGGCGTTCACTTCGCAGATGCCGCCGCCGATGGTCTTGTAGCTTTCAGCGATATTGGTGCTGAGGAAGTCGACGCCGCCCACGTCCAGGCCGATCGCCTTGATCGCACGCACCGCCATTTCGCGGTTATCGGGATGGATGATGTCGGTCACGTCGGTGGCGGTGCCGCCGGTGGAGAGATTCGCGGTGGAGCGCAGATAAATGACGCGGCCGGCTTCGGGCACGGTGTCGGCGGTCGCTTCGACACGCGCCATCATCATTTCAGCCTGCACATCAAGTTCGATACGGGTCAGCACTTTTTCGTGACCCACGCCGCGGCGCGGGTCCTGGTTCACGATCTCGACCAGTTCGCGGATGGTGTGCGTGCCGTCGCCGACGACATGACCCGGCGTGCGCCGCGTCGCGGCGACCAGTTCGCCGTTCACCACCAGCAGGCGGTGATCGTCGCCTTCCAGATAGGTTTCGATGATGACCGAGCGCGAGATCGCCTGCGCCTTCAGGAAACCTTCGACCACTTCCTCGTCGCTGGTGAGGCGGATCGAAATACCGCGGCCGTGATTGCCGTTGTACGGCTTGGTGACCACAGGGAAGCCGATCTTGCGCGCAGCGCGGCGCGCGGCGCCTTCGCTCTGTGCCAGTTCCTGGCGCGGCACCGGCAGGCCGAGCAAACCGAGGATCTTGTTGGTTTCTTCCTTGTCGCTGGCCAGTTCCACCGCGATATGCGAGGTCTTGCCCGTCACCGTGGCCTGGATACGCTGCTGGTATTTGCCATGGCCCAACTGCACCAGCGACTGCTCGTTCAAGCGTAGCCACGGAATATTGCGCTCTTCAGCGGCCTTGATCAGCGACATCGTCGACGGCCCCAGCGCGCGGCGCTGAGCGTAGCGGATAAAGGTGTCGCGCGCTTCGGGCCAGTTCCAGTCCTCGGGCACGGCGTCGGCCGACCGCAGTTCTGCCGGCAGCAGCGAACGCAGCAATTTCATCGCCAGTTCGCCGGCCTCGATACCTTCCTCGCGCTGCGCGTATTCGTAGACCACCGAA
>JAYUIZ010000501.1:0-1972 GCA_043765595.1 Lysobacter sp.
CTGCCGCTGGTGTTCGACGACGACCCACGCAGCTTCCACGGCGTGATGTCCTACCGCGACGGGAAGATGGTGTCGTGGATGTACTCGCGGATCTGACTCGACGGGTTTGGGTGCGCCGATTCGAGGATAAGGATTGGGCATGCATCGCGTCCGCCACGCAGAGAATCAACTATCCTCCGCCGCAGACCTTCGCGCACGCGGCCGATTTCGGTCGCGCCACCCGCCGACAACCGATGCCGTCCGCATGAAGCAGTTCATCCTCACCATGGTCGCCGTACTGATCGGCGGATTCATCTCTCTGCTGGCCTACGACCGGTTCGTCGTCGAGCCGCGCGAGGCGGACAGGGCCAAAGCTGAAGCGCCGGTTGCGGCGCATGCGACCGCCCAGATGGATCCGGGCCGCGCGCGCAGCGAAGCCAAAGCCGTGGCGGACGAAGTCGAGGCGTCGGTGCAGCGCAGCGTCGACAACGCGCGTCAGACCATGGACGCGCAGGCCGCAGAGATGAGCCAGCGTGGGCTGGTCGCCGATGCGGTGCAGCGCGCGACCATGTTCCGGGTCTCGCTGACCGAGTACTACCAGGCCAACGGTCGCTGGCCGACCGATGCCGACGAGGCAGGCCTGCCATCGCCCAGCGAAGTGCGCGGCGGTGCTGTACGCACCGTCACTGTGGGTGCGCAGGGCATGGTCACCATTGCGCTGGACGACCGTTTCGGCGCCGGCAGCATCATCGTGCTGAAGCCAGACGCGAACGCCGCCTCGGGCATCGTCGACTGGAACTGCGAAGTGAAGGGCGACCCGGCGCTGAAACAGGCGATGCCGCGCTGCAAGGGCTGAGTTCGATGTTGTCGCCGGCCGCCGGATCTGGCCGTCTGCGCTGCGGGACGGCGTCAATCAGTGCCGGCGGACCAGCACCACGGTGATGTTGTCGGAACCACCGCCGTCGAGCGCCGCGGCCACCAGGCCGTCCACGCATTCCTGTGAGCTGCATTCGGTATGCGACAGCACCTGAGAAATGTTGCCGTCGTCCACTTCCTCGGTCAGCCCGTCGCTGCACAACAGCAACTGCATGCCCGGACGCAACTCTCCGGCCAGGGTTTCGACGTTGAGGTTCTGTGGCTCGGTCACGCCCAGCGCCTGAGTCACCACGTTGCGGTGAGGGTGGGTGCGTGCTTGATCGACGGTGATCGCGCCCTGCGAGATCAATTCTTGGACGTAACTGTGGTCGTGCGACAGCTGCGCGAGCTGACCGTCGCGCCACAGGTAGGCGCGGCTGTCGCCGACCCAGGCCACTTCGAAACGATTGCCGAGGATGCGCAGCGCAACCACGGTCGTCCCCATCGGGAGTGCGTCGCTGCGTTGGCGTGAAGCGCGGATGATTTCTTCGTCGGCGGTGCGGATCGCCTGGGCCAGCGACACGCCTTGGCGGATCTCGCGGACGATGGTCTCGCGCGCCAGCGCGCTGGCGACCTCGCCGTATTCGTGACCGCCCATGCCGTCGGCGACCAGCCACAGCCCAAGATCGCTGTCGCCGTAATAGGTGTCCTCGTTCAACTCGCGCCGCAGCCCGGCGTGAGTGAGGTGACCGAATTCGATCATGCAACGGCCATGTGGGAGAGAGTCAGCCATAGTCTCGGACATATACGTAATTGCGGAATGAAACCGGACGCGCCGCTAAAAATCAATTGCTTGTATGGACAAGTGCGCGCTGCGTATCAAGTTTGTGCCGTGTCGGAGCTGATCCGGGAAACATCGCGCCTTGTCGATCACAACGTGGGTGGCAGGGCAGGACAGGCCAGCCCGGTGAATGATTTCGATTGCATTGATGTAGCTGGTGCGCGGCAGATAGCGCAAGGAGGGTTTACTCGACACATCCATGTGCCTGTCCGGCCAGTGCTCGCGCACTGGCGTTCGGCGGCGCGCGGCATGCCGCGCGAAATTCCGCCTCACCCCTGCGGGCGGCTGCGCCCCGTG
>JAYUIZ010000502.1:0-1970 GCA_043765595.1 Lysobacter sp.
CCCAGACAGGTCGCCGCCTCGTCACGCGAGTACTCCGAAATGGCCAGCAGCAATTCGGCCCGGCGCAGCGAGTCCAGTTTTTTCTCGTAGTGCTCGCGAGTGCGGGGTGTGCCGAGATAGACATCCTGCCGCACCCACGGAATGAGGTCGTAGTGGATGACCGCCGTAGGCGGCGACCCGTCGAGTCGGCCGATGGAGGTCACAACGTCCTCGGCCCAACCTTCGAACAAGCTGCCAAGAAGGACAACGTCTGGCGCGATCGAAGCCATAAACGCTTCGCGCATCAACTCCGCCGTCCGAACGCGCCAGGCGTTGCCGCGCTTCGCCTCAGCGACCCGCGACAAGAGCTGATAAACGACCACCTTGGGCGGCGACCGGAGGGCTCGGAAACGATTCGACAGCGCATCCACAGCTTCGGGAAAGCGGTCGCTCAATGCGATGCAGACTTCGTCGGTGTCCGCCAAATCCACCATGGCAGCTACCAACGCGTCTGTGAACCGGCCAATCCCCCGGAATCGGCTTTGCCCCTGACAGGCCTGCAAGTCCACCAACATACGCATGCCACTACTCCCTTCCGAGCGCGATCTTCAGGTCTTGCAAGACGCGCAAGGCCCTGGGCGACAAACGCTGGGCCGCCAGTGTCGCCGCGCGCTTGTCACGCATCCGATCCAGCCGGTCGCGTACGGCGTCAAGCCGCCAGGCGATCTGGGGCAGTACGAATCTCATAAGGGTCAAATGCCAACTTCTTTCAATACAGTTTCCGCATCAGATTCCGCGCTGTGCTTTGCAGTGACGCCTTCAGGCTCTCCGACTCCTCCTTGAGCGTCTTCAGCTGAAGACTCGCATCAGAAAGTTTGCGTTCCAGATCGACGACCTCAGCCAGGCGGTAGCCGTCGAACGGATTCGGCGGCGAATGGAAGGCCTCGCGCAGGGCCGGCTCTTCCTCACGCACGTACCATCGATTCAACCCGTCAAAGTAGCAGAACATGTAACCTGCGCCAAGCAGGGTTGGCTCCCAGTCCAGATACGACACCTCCGGAGACAGCGGAACCGTCGCCTCGATCAACACGATCCGCGGACGGTAGCGGCTCCAGTCTGCACTGGCGACCACATCGGCCTCTGCGCCTTCGACGTCAATCTTTAGGAAGTCGATAACGCGGCCTTGCGCGTGTTTGTCACAAACCGCCTTCAGCGTCTCTGTTTGCACCTCGACATCGCGCACATCGAAGCCTGCGGTGGCGTGCATGATCGCGTAGTCCTGGCGGCTTGTAGACAGTCCTGTCTTCCGGACTTCATGGAACGTCAGCGGCCCGGGGTGCGTGCTGGCCGCAGCGTTGATATTGATGTCGCGCGGGCGCGCGGCATGTATTGCGTCGAAGTTGCTTGGCAATGCCTCGATATTCACGCCCGACCAGCCTAGGTCGTAGAAGTGCCGCGTGACTGAGTGCTCGGTCGGTTGCCAGACACCGACGTCGATGTAAAAGCCTGAAGCCTGGCCCTTGAACACACGGGCCAGGATCACATCCTCAAAGTTCTGAGCGTAACTAATCATGAGAAACAACTTTATTCAGTGAGTCTTCAGCCGTATGGGCACTGTGCTCTTTGGCGGCAGCGCAGAGCGCTCCAAGTCGAATCCATTCCCCGCCAATCAATGTGAAGCCCTGTCCAACAAGCCGGCTTCTGCTGAGGGAGCCTGCGGTAATCGAAAAGTGGCAAAGATTCTCCTCATAGAAAAGACCATGATCATCCTTCGCGGAAGCGGCACCAACGCGGATGGCATAGCGGCCTGGCAAAATCGGCATCTTCTCGATCTGATACTCAAGCACCGTCTCTCCGACCCCGACGGATTGCGGACCGAGCGTTGAGAAGATGCTGTCGTCAATAGCCACATGCAGCATGTCGGGCGTGTGTATCCCGAGACCAAAGACTAGGTTATCGAACGGCTCAGCGGCAGAGAAGCGCAACCGGAA
>JAYUIZ010000503.1:0-1970 GCA_043765595.1 Lysobacter sp.
CTGATGCCTCACGCCGCGATCCAGCGCAGATGGCTGGTCGCGGCGATGTCGTTCGCGCTGCCGTGCGCGCTGACCGCTTGCAGCGATTCGATTGCGCAAGCCGGTCCGAACCATGCACCTTCTGATGCCGCCGTTGTACATGCCGCGCGTCCCGCGACGCCATCGCACGGTGTCGCGCTGGCGACAGCCGCGCGCAAGCAGATCGGCGTCACCCTCCACTACGACCCTGCCTATGTGCGCCTGCCCTATCCCGGTGGCGATGTGCCGGCATCTCGCGGCGTCTGCACCGACGTGGTGATTCGCGCCTTACGCACCCAGCGCATCGACCTGCAGCAGCGCGTGCACGAGGACATGCGCGCGCATTTCGCGAAATACCCGCAGAAATGGGGCCTGCGTGGGCCGGACCGCAATATCGATCACCGCCGTGTGCCGAATCTGCAGACCTGGTTCGAGCGTCAGGGCTGGTCGCTGCCGGTCACGTCGCGCCCTGCCGACTACCGCGTCGGCGATCTCGTCACCTGGATGTTGCCCGGCAATCTGCCGCACATCGGCATCGTCAGCGACCGCAGGACAATGCCGGGCGGAACGCCGCTGATCATCCACAACATCGGTCGCGGAACTCGCGAAGAAGACATCCTCTTCAATCACAAGATCACCGGGCATTACCGGCCGAAACCGTAGGGCGGGCCCAGGCCCGCCATTGTGGCAATGCCGTTGAGGATCATCGTGATCGAAACACAGGGTCGAAACCGTTCCGATCATCGTACGGCGCGACCGGAAACATCGTAATGGCGGGCTAGGGCCCGCCCTACGCCCGCTCGTAATCCACAAACTCGAAAGCGAACGCATGTCGTTCATCCGCTGCATGCGCCTCACGCGCGATCACGCGCCACTGCGCAGGATCGAAGGCCGGGAAAAACGTGTCGGCATCGTCGACTTCGGTGTCGACGTGGGTCAGATAGAGATGCGTCGCCAGCGGCAGCGTCAGCGCATAGAGTTCCGCGCCGCCGATCACGCACAGCTTGCTGGCGCCATCCGCAGCGGCCAGCGCACGCGCTTCGTCCAGCGTCGCCACCGCCTGCATGCCATCGAACGGCACTCGCCCGCTGCGCGTCAGCACGAGATTGCGACGTTTCGGCAGCGCACGGCCAATGGATTCCGCGGTCTTGCGGCCCATCAGCACCGGCTTGCCGAGCGTCAACGCTTTGAAGCGTTTCAGATCGTCGGGCAGATGCCACGGCAACGTGTTGCCGCGGCCAATGGCGCGGTTGCGGTCGAGGGCGGCGATCAGGACCAGCGAAACGCTCACACCGCCACCGGCGCCTTGATCCGCGGATAGGGGTCGTAACCTTCGATGACGATGTCCTCGTAGGCGAAACCGAAGATGTCATTCACCTCGGGATTCAGCCGCAGCGTCGGCAGCGCGCGCGGTTCGCGCGACAGCTGTTCACGCGCCTGATCGTAGTGGTTCGAGTACAGGTGCGCGTCGCCGAGGGTGTGCACGAAATCGCCGACGCCCAGGCCGCAGACCTGCGCGACCATGTGCGTAAGCAATGCATAGCTGGCGATGTTGAACGGCACGCCGAGGAAGATGTCGCCGCTGCGCTGGTAAAGCTGGCAGCTGAGCTTTCCATCCGCGACATAGAACTGGAACATCGTGTGGCAGGGCATCAGCGCCATGTCCGCCAGATCGGCGACGTTCCAGGCGCTGATGATCAGCCGCCGCGAATCTGGGTTGCGCTTGATCTCGTCGACGACCCAACGGATCTGGTCGATCTCGCCGCCGTTTGCGGTCGCCCAGCGCCGCCACTGCTTGCCGTAGACCGGTCCGAGTTCGCCGTGTTCATCCGCCCACTCGTCCCAGATGCCAACCTTGTGGTCTTTCAGATAAGCAATGTTGGTGTCGCCCTTCAGGAACCACAGCAGCTCGTGGACGATCGAGCGCAGATGCAGCTTCTTGGTGGTGACCA
>JAYUIZ010000504.1:0-5446 GCA_043765595.1 Lysobacter sp.
ACGCGCACAGCGCATGCGCCGATGTCATCCCATCTGTGTGCTTAACGCGCAGTAGATCGTGGGAATTCCGCTTGGCTTCGGTGCGGAACAGCGCGTTCATCACGTCGCGCCAACGACATCCAACACCGCACACCCACTCAGGAGCACCCGCACCATGAACGCCGAAACGAACACCAAGCTAATCGCGCTGAACCCGACCCAGACCGCCGTGCTGACCCACGCCATCGACCACATGCAGGGCAAGGTCGAATGGTTCCCCGAGAACATCAAAGGCGGCGCGCGGCAGAAGGTTATCGAAGGCTTGTTCAAGCGCGCGATGATCATCGGCAGCGACGGCGACTGGATCGTCACCGCCGACGCCTACGACGCGCTGGGCCGCCCACGTCCCGGCAAGCGCGCCGCCACGCAGGCCAGCGAGCAGGCCACCAAGGCGCCGAAGGCCGCACGCAAGTCCGCACCCGCGCCGAAGGACGCCGCACAGGGCGATGGCGAAACGCCCGCGCCGCGCACCCGCGAGAACAGCAAGCAGGCGCAGGTAGTCGCGATGCTCAAGCGGCCAGAAGGCGCCACGATCAAACAGATCTGCGATCTCACCGGCTGGCAGGCGCACACCGTGCGCGGCACCTTCGCCGGTGCCTTCAAGAAGAAGCTTGGACTGACCATCACCTCCGACAAGGCCGAAGGTGGCGAGCGCATCTACCGCGCATGAAAAACATCGCGGAGAAGCCAAGAATTGGCTTGGCTTCTCCCGCGAACAGCGCGTTCATGTCGACGTCGCCAATCAACGGAGCCACACGATGCACAGCAACTCACTCATCCCCGCGACCTGCAACGACGCATGGGGGTTCTGGAACACGATGCAGGCGCACGCCGAAGCGGCATGGCCGCTTGCCATCATCGCCATCGCCGAAATCACCGGGGAATCTTTTCAGGCTGCCCGCGCCTTCCTCGACAGCCGGCACGGTCGTCACTTCGCGGATGACGTCCGGAACGCCCTCCATGCCGGCGACGCACTCGATCAAGCGATACGAGCCGCCATCTCCCGCTGGATGCTGTGGCGTATCGGGCGAGACACCAGCCGGATCTACGGCATACCGCTGAATCTGCCCATGCTCACGGGACTGGTCGTTCACTACGGCATCACCGATGAGGCGAGCGACGCATGAGCGCGCGCGCCACGGAACGAGAACAGGCGCTGCGCTGGCTGATCGCCAACCGGCGTGCGGACATCGCCGCCGAGCAGGCCATTCGCATCATGCGCGCGGCGCTGCCGCGCGACGCCGAAACGATGCGGCTGCTGCACCGCATCTGCGAGGAGGAAGCGGACAAGGAACCGGCCGCCAGCCGCCACGAGCACCTGAGTCGCGGGCTTCCGCCGCGCCGATGACCACGAGCCCAGCCCGGCGAATTCGTCAGCCACCGCATGCTCGCCGACGTGGCGAGCGATGCCTGCATCGCAACGTAACGCAGCCTGACGCAATGCCCTGCGCAAGCGCGGCATCGCACGCAGACTATCGAACACCCACCACGACAACTCGGGAGCATTCCATGTCGTCATCCATCGACTTCTACCTCAAGCAACTCGCGCCGCTCGTCGGCGGCACCATCACCGCGCTCGCCCGCAGCGGTGCCAGCGACGACCCACTCGACGACGAGCTTTACGGCTTCGTCGTCAGGTGCCGCGACGGCAAGACGCGTACGCTCATCCTGCTCAGCGACGACGAGGGCAACGGGCCGGGGAGTTTCATGTTCGCCGACGACAATTGACCGTACCGACGGTCGCCGTAAACGTTCGAATTTCGACCGGGAAATGACTTGGCTTCCATCGCGAACAGCGCGTTCATGAGCAACACACCAACGGACACCCCCTCATGAGCGCACAGATCCACGTCAGCCCCCTGCCCTCCGACAAGACCCTGAGCGAGGCCCGGATCGAGCAACTGCTTCGGCAAGGCCAGACCGTCGGCATCGACATCGGCGGCGGACGCCAGATCGGGGTTCACTTCGATGGTACGCAGTACCGCGCGGGCATCATGCACGCCAAGTCACTCGCCTCGCTCAAGGCGCTGGCGCAGCGCGTGATCCGGTAACAGGACACATACATCACTCAACCTCTGCGCAAGGCGCGGAGGACTTCCGCTCCGAGGATCGGGACGATCGCATTGCCGGCGGCGCGCAATCGAGCAATGCGCGCGGGAATCCCATGAGCCAGAAGACGAACTCCGGTGCGAGGGACCCGGCGGAGCTTGCCGTCGTGGCCGACGAGCCACTCGACGTCGTCCCATGCGCCGCACTCAAGTCCATCGCGATCCCGCGCAGCAGCGGTTCGTTCTTGCGCTTGCCGCTGCGCGAGGTCTGCCCGCCGTTCGCGCACGCACTCGTCGGCGTCGGATACAACCCCAGCGCGATCTGACGAATCGCCACCAGCCCCGCCGAGTTGCCCGCGCCGTTGTAGCCCGATTTCGCTGGCGCCAGACTCGTCGGCGTCGGCCACAGC
This sequence comes from Lysobacter sp., assembly GCA_043765595.1. Taxonomy (GTDB): domain Bacteria; phylum Pseudomonadota; class Gammaproteobacteria; order Xanthomonadales; family Xanthomonadaceae; genus Lysobacter_I. The sequence continues at coordinate 2,498 of JAYUIZ010000504.1, forward strand.
GCCAGCGTCTGCGCCGCCAGATCCGGCGAGCGGTCGCGTTCGACTTCCCGGCGCGCGCCCTCGGGCGTTCGGATCGACTTGTCCGCCGAGGCCGTCGGCGTCGCCCACAGCGCGCACCGTCGCGTACACCTGCCTCGGCAGGTAGTCCGTCCGCGACGCGCCGTCCCGCCTGGGCGCCAGCGACATCCCCCACGAGTCCTTGTGATCGCGCGTCGTCGGTGTGAGCCACAAACCACAATCGATCTCTTCGATGGGGCGCGTTGACGGCGCAAGCCGGGACAATGATCGCCCGGCAGGTGTAGTGGAGACTTTCCAGGTCAGCAAACACTCGATCGAGCCAATGCTGGCCAACCGCTGCCGCAACCTGTTCTCCCACCAGTACAGCGGGCCGTCGGGCACCGACGAGCCGAAACACGTCGGGCCATAGGTGCCGTGGATCGTTGGTCCCGCCACGCTTGCCCGCGACCGAGAACGGCTGGCACGGACACGACGCGCTCCACAGTTCGAGATCGTCGGGCCAGCCGGCGAGTCGGGCGGCGTAGCCCCAGCCACCGACGCCTGCGAACAAGTGGACCTGCCGGTAGCCGGCGAGGTCGTCGGGGTCGAGGTCACGGATGTCCCGCCCATCGACGCGGCCCGGCGGAATGAGACCGGCGGCGATTTGATTGTTCAGCCATGCGCAGAGATAGGGTTCTATTTCGTTGTAGAAGGCCGGCGCGGTGATCGGCAGGCTCACGCGCTCGCGTCCGCCGCGTCGTCGAAGGCGACACCGTCACTGTCGCGCACCGCCTGCTCGCCGCTCCAGGTTTGCCAGCGGCGCACGATCACGTCGACGTACTTCGGGTCGAGTTCCATCAACCGCGCGCGCCGGCCGCTCTTGTGCGCCGCGATCAGGGTCGTGCCCGAGCCGCCGAAACCGTCGAGCACGATCTCGCCCGGTCGACTGGAGTTGCGCAAGCAACGTTCCACCAACTCGACCGGCTTCATCGTCGGGTGCAGGTCGTTGCGATGCTGCCGGTTGATGTGCCAGACATCCCCTTGGTCGCGGTCGCCACACCAGTGCCGCTTCGCGTCCTCGGGCCAGCCGTACAGGATGGGCTCGTACTGCCGCTGGTAATCGGCATGGCCCATCGTGAACTTGTTCTTGGCCCAGATGATGAAGGTCGACCAGCGACCGCCCGCGGCGCGGAACGCCGCCTGGAGCACGTCCAGTTCGCTGGACGACATGGCGATGTAGATCGCGCCGCGGCAGTGCGCCAGGGTCGGCGTCAGCGCCGCGAGCAGGAAATCGTGAAAGGCCGCGCCGAGGTTGTCGTTGAGGATCGGACGCTGGGTGCCGCGTAGTCTGTCCTTGGCGCTGTTGGCGTAATCGACGTTGTACGGCGGATCGATGAACACCATGTCCGCCGGCCCGTCCACCAGCAGGCGCGCATAGTCCTGCGGATCGGTGGCGTCGCCGCACAGCAGGCGGTGCTCGCCCAGTACCCACAGGTCGCCGGGGCACGACACCACGGCGACCGCCTCATCGGGCACGTCGTCGTCATCGACCTCGCCGGTCTGGTCGGTCTCCTCGCCTGCAAGCAGTTCGGCGAGCGCGTCCGGATCGAAGCCCGTCAGGTCGATGTCGAAACCGTCGGCCTGCAGCGCTTCCAGTTCGGTGCGCAGCATGGCGTCGTCCCAGCCTGCGTTCTCGGCAATGCGGTTGTCGGCCAGAATATAGGCGCGCTTCTTTGCTTCCGACCAGCCTTCGGCGATCATCACCGGACAGTCGGAGTAGCCCAATTTGCGCGCGGCAAGAACCCGGCCATGTCCGGCTAGAATTTGACCGTCCTGACCAATCAACACGGGATTGGTCCAACCCCACTCGATCATGGATGCCGCGATCTGGGCGATTTGTGCGTCGCTGTGCGTTCTGGCGTTCCTGGCGTAGGGAATCAGCGCATCGATGGGTCGTCGCTCGACGCGATCCGCGGGCCACTTAGCGCTGGGCCGCATTTGCAGACCTTTTTGCATTGGATCGCTTCGATGCCTCGAGCATGTTGTTCCGGCACATGGATTTCGCCAAAGCGCGCTGCGGGGTATCGACGTGCCGCCAGGTATCGCCTCGCACGATGGCCAGAATGTTCGAGACCGTCACCTGATGCTCAATGGCAAGCCTGGAAGATTTCTCGCCGCCGGCATACCGATCGATGATCGTGGCTACGATTGTTTCGTCCAATCGGGCTCTGGCATTGTTCGCACCAATCGGCGCTGTCCCATGCATGACTTTGTCAGCGGCATTCTCTGTGGGAGTCTTCCAGGCCAGATTTTCCGGCCGATTGTTGTGCGTCCTTCCGTCCAAGTGCGCGGCTTCATGCTCTTCTGAAGGAGGGTTCCCGTGAAACGTCAGACACACTGTCCGATTGACCTGAGGATAGACGCCGCCTCCGGCATAGAAGCACAGGTACGTCAGACCACACCCGTTCGGCTTTGCCTTCAAACGAAGTATTGTTCCGCGATGGAATCGCTTCACCGGCCCCCACCTCCCGTTGAATTCGAGAAACCGGTCGACGGATCGGATGCGCCCCCATGTCGACGCTTCATAGCCATCAAGCCCAGGGATTGGCCGCCAAACTTCTTTGAGCGATAGCTCAATGCTGCGTGTTTTCGCAGCCCTGCCCCACTTCTGCATTGGAATCGCTTCAACTGAGTCCGCAGGGACGACGCGATCTGCTTGCACGCCGTCAAAGACGACAACGCCGGGTGTCCCCGGCGTTGCTCCCCTGTGGTGACTCTCGCTGGCGCTACCTGCGTTCATAGCTGACCTCATCGAAGCTTTGCCCGTTGACAGCCAGCGTCACCGGCACCTCGGGGAAGTTCTGTTGGAATCGCTTGATCGCGACATCGAGAGTCACCACAGGGGAGCAACGCCGGGGACACCCGGCGTTGTCGTCTTTGACGGCGTGCAAG
>JAYUIZ010000505.1:0-1967 GCA_043765595.1 Lysobacter sp.
GCATCACTGTGCTGTCGTACCTGGTATGGCTGCACCATTTCTTCACGATGGGTTCGGGCGCCAGCGTCAACTCGTTCTTCGGCATCACCACGATGATCATCTCGATCCCGACCGGCGCGAAGATCTTCAACTGGCTGTTCACGATGTACCGCGGCCGCATCCGTTTCGAGGTGCCGATGCTGTGGACGATGGGCTTCATGGTGACCTTTGTCGTCGGCGGCATGACCGGCGTGCTGCTGGCCGTCCCGCCGGCGGACTTCGTGCTGCACAACAGCCTGTTCCTGGTCGCGCATTTCCACAACGTGATCATCGGCGGCGTGGTGTTCGGCCTGTTCGCGGCGATGACCCACTGGTTCCCGAAAGCCTTCGGTTTCAAGCTCGACGATTTCTGGGGCAAGGTGTCGTTCTGGTTCTGGCTCGCCGGCTACTGGTTCGCGTTCACGCCGCTGTACGTGCTGGGCCTGATGGGCGTGACCCGGCGCATGAGCCACTTCGACGACCCGTCGCTGCAGATCTGGTTCCAGATCGCCGCGTTCGGCGCGGTGCTGGTGGCCATCGGCATCGCGGCCTTCCTGTTCTGTATCTACATCAGCTTCCGTCGGCGCGAGCAACTGCGCGATGTCACCGGCGACCCGTGGAACGGCCGCACGCTGGAATGGTCGACGTCGTCGCCGCCGCCCGACTACAACTTCGCGTTCACGCCTGTAGTGCACGACAACGACGCGTGGTGGGACATGAAGCAGCGCGGCTTCCAGCGCGTGCAGAGCGGCTTCCTGCCCGTGCACATGCCAAGGAACACCCCCGCGGGCGTGGTGCTGGCGGTGCTGAGCACCGCGCTGGGATTCGCGATGATCTGGCATGTCTGGTGGCTGGCGTCGGCGTCGTTGGTCGCGATCGTCGCCTACGCGATCTACCACAGCTTCGACTACGACCGCGATTACCACATTCCCGCCGAGCAGGTCGCGGCGACCGAACACGCGCGCAGCGTGCGATTGGAGGCGTCCCATGTCTGAGTCCATCGCGATCAGCCTGCAGGACGGCAGTCCGGCCCTCCCGAGTTCAGTCTTCCTGGATGTCGAGGGCCGCCACCATCCCGAGAACGGCACGCTGCTCGGTTTCTGGTTTTATCTGCTCAGCGACCTGATGATCTTCGCGTGTCTGTTCGCCGTGTACGGCGTGCTGGGCCGCAATTATGCGGCGGGGCCGTCCGGTGCGGATCTGTTCGATCTGAAACTGATCGCGGTCAACACCGCGATCCTGCTGATGTCGTCGATCACCTACGGCTTCGCGATGATCGCGATGCAGAAGCGCAGCACGAAGGGCCTGATCGGCTGGCTGGCCGCGACCGGCATCCTGGGCTTGGGATTCCTCGCGATCGAGATCTACGAATTCGCGCATCTCATCCACCTGGGCGCCGGCCCGCAGCGCAGCGCGTTTCTGTCGGCGTTCTTCGCCCTGGTCGGCACCCACGGCCTGCACGTGCTGTTCGGCGTGGTCTGGCTGGTGGTGCTGTGCGTGCAGGTGCATCGCCATGACCTGACCCGCGCGAATATCCGCCGCGTGGCGTGCCTGTCGATGTTCTGGCATTTCCTCGACGTGATCTGGATCGGTGTGTTTTCCTTCGTCTATCTGATGGGCACGCTCCCATGAAGTCTGCTCCCATGAATCCTGCCGCCATGAAGCCTGACATGAACCCGGATGCTGCCTTGCAGCACAAGCTGCACGAACACGAAGCGGATCATTCCGACGACGGCATTCCGCACGTCTCCGCACGCGAATATCTCAACGGCTTCGTGCTGTCGGTGGTCTTGACTGCGATCCCCTTCGCGCTGGTGATGACGAAGACCATCCCGGACTCGACGTGGGCGGCAGTGGTAATCCTGGCGTTCGCCGCGGTGCAGATCGTGGTGCACATGGTCTACTTCCTGCACATGAACACGAAGTCGGAGGGCGGCTGGAATCTGGTG
>JAYUIZ010000506.1:0-5437 GCA_043765595.1 Lysobacter sp.
GACGCGCGCGCGGTCGGCCGCGTCCACCGCCAGCACCACGCCGGCGTCGAGATATTTGAAACGCTCGGCGACATCGGCGGGCACGCTGCCGCCGGGCAACAGCACGAGTGCGCCATCCGCGCCGGTCACCGCCTGTCCGCGCGGGGCGAGGATCTGCCCGTCTGCCGAGTGATACAGCTTGAACGTGCCGAATGCGTCGGCCAGCGGCCACTGGATCAGATCGCCGGTGAGCCACGCGGCGCGTGCGTCGACGGTGGACACGCGGCGCGTATCCGGCGGCGCGGTGAACACGGTGGGCGTGCCCTGCACCAGCCAGACCTGGCCGACGCGATTGCTGATGGACAGCGCCGCGAAGTTCACCCGGATATTGTCGTTCCAGCCGTCCTTGTTGTTGACGCCGCCGTTCGGATTGGACGGCATGCCGTGGATGATGAATTCCACCGCGCTGCGGTTGGCGTTGCCCTGCGGATTGAGCACCGGCACGTCGAAGGTGATTTCGCCGCTGCCCGCGCTGTAGTTGGGCATCGATGCCAGCGGCACCGGATTGCCGTAATCGTCCAGTGTCAAACCCGACAGGCGAGCGGGATCGATGCCGCTGGTCGGCCACAGATGCAGGCCCCACTGGTCGTAGACGTTGTCGAAACGCTTGTAGTGCACGCGTACGGTATCGATGTCCGGCGTGCTGCCCAGCGGATTGCTGCGGTACACAGCGGCGTCGCCGGAGCGCAGCCAGAAGGTGTTGCCGTCGGTGAACTTCAATACCCGGTCGATGCCGGGATCGCCGCCCTGACCGGGCGGATGCACGATGAAACCAAAGCCCGCGGCGGCGGGATTGGTGAACTGCGCTGCGCGCAGATCGAAATACGCGCCGTAGTCGTCGACGCCGGAACGCACCAGCGGCGACGGCCATGACACGCCAGGATAATCGGCGATGTACTGGCCGGCGTCGTTGACCTGCCACAGGTGCAGGCCCCAGTCGCCGTAATCGCCATTCGGTCGGTTGTAATGGATGCGTACGTCGATCGGCGCGCCGTCGCGCGGTGGCACCGGCACCGGCGTCAGTACGGTGCTGGCGGTGGGCGCGTCGCAGATGCCGGCAGTGGCGCCGCCGTGATGTTTGCCGGCGACGGCATCGAGTATCGCCGGCGTTTCGGCGGCGGTGGACAACGCATCGTCGCGCAGCGGCAGGTCGCAGGCCGCGAGCAATAGCGTCAGCAGGAAAACGGAAAATGCCGACAGCAGATTGCTGCGGCGTCGAGAAAGTATGTGCATCCTGGCCTCCAGAGTGGATCGCAGCCATACCCGATGGCATGGGAATGGCGTGGTTACGGATAACGTCGATGTTGCGGCGCAGCATCGAATCGCCGCAAAAATACGAAAAAAATCGCGCTGGGTGAGCCGCATGCGCATGGTTTGCGATGCGTCGCACTCTGGGCGATCCGCTGGCGCGGAACAAGACGGAAACCGTTTCCTGAAAACGTATTCCCGCATCGATTGCGCCGAAAAGTGACAGCCCGAGGTAGCGGTAGCCGTTCAGCCAGAAGAAGCGTTTCGCGGTAAGGCGCGTATTTGGTGCGAAGGCGGCATCGGCACCGCATAGGCCAACTGCAATCCATCATGGAGTGCACCGCTTCAATCGGCGGAAATCCGTCGCGGTAGATGCTGTAGCGTTTGCGCACCATGCGCTCTTCGCTGCGCAGCATTCTGAAAAAGAATTCCAAGTAGTTGTGAGCTTTGTAGTGATGCGCTTCGTCCCACGCATCCGGATCCATCAGCGCGGCGAGAATGCGCAGGGCCTTCTTCATGATGTGTTTGGAACAGCCGAGGATCGACAGCGCTTTGCGCGACGCGAACGGTTTACCCGATGCTGCCGACGCGTCTTCGACATTCTCCATCCAGCGTTCGACGGCATAATCGATGGCGTCCAACGCTTCCATAATCTCCATCAGCTCCGAATCCAGCAGTCGCGTGATCGGCAGCGTGTTATCGACGGGCGCGTCCGATGCGCCCGTCGATGACATGCATCATCCGATGCCGAGCGCGTGGCCAGCAGTAATCCGTAGCGCGTGACGTCCCGGACCGCATGGGTCGCCGAGCAGATTGCCGGACACGCCTACGGAATGTGCCGGCCGTCGTCGCGATGTAAAGGGCATGTAAGCGATTGATTCGTGGTGAGCGGATGCGGCCGGGCACCGCATCAACGTCGGAATCGGGCATGAAGTGGGGTTTTGGCGCGCGGCTAGGCTAGGATGGGACCAAACGCCTGCGCGAGGAGCCATGCCATGACCGAACCCACGAACGAAAGCGTCCGCGAAGATCGCGAACGGCAGACCCAATTACTGGCCGATCTGCGCGCCGCCGGCAGGACCACCGAGGCCGATCAGCTCTCGGTCAATTATCACGGACTGCAGATGGCCGGTCTGTCCCAGGACGCCTACCGGGCCGCGGCCGGCGGCGTGGACGCGACCGGCAATCGTGTGGAGCCGCCGCCGGGCTGGACCCGCGCCAGCGAGCACCCCGAACAGCTGCAGGCGCTCGCCCCGGGGCTGAGCCGCGAACAGATCAACGAAATGCTGCGTCCGGAAGGCTCCGGGTTCCGCGCCGAGATCTATCTGCCGGATCCCACGATCCTCGGCCCCGACGCGCGGCCTGTGTTCGCGGTCAAGGGCTCCACCGGACCGATCGTCGATCCCGCTGCGCCCGGTGGCATGCGCGAGAGCGCCGCCGAAGATTATCTGGCCAACAACGTTCCACAGGGTCTTGGCCTGCGCGCCGACTACTACGACCGGGCGATGGACGCAGCACGTCTGCTGCAGCGCCAGCCAGGTCTGGATTTCGAGATCACCGGCCATTCGCTGGGCGGCGGCATCGCTTCGGCCGCCGGTGCGGTCACCGGCGTACAGACCACCACCTTCAATGCCGCCGGTCTGCACCCCAATACCACGGCCCGCTACGTGGAAGAGAACGGCGGTGCCGTGCACGACCTGCGCGCCACCATCACCGCTTTCCAGGTCAATGGCGACATCCTCACCGACAGCCAGACCGGCGTCCAGGGCATGAGTGAGGCCAGCCGCCAAGAGGCAGGGGCGCTTGCCAACAACATTGGTCAAGTGCTGCAGACGCCGGGTATTCGCGACATCGTCCAAGGCCAAATCGACGGCTTGCTGCCGGAGAATGCCCGTGGCCCGGCGATGGCGGCGATCGATCTGCTCGCCACGCAGTCCGGCGCTGACTTGCTGCGCGATGTCCCCACTGCCGCCGGCAACCTGCAGCCGATGATGGCGCCGATGATCCGTGAAGGCGACGGCCATGTGCCGCGGCCCGATCAGATGCCGGTCAGCGAACTCATGACATACGCCGGCCCCCTGGTCGACGTGCTGAACACCGCTGCGATTGGCGGACGCGTAGGACGCGCCGTGGGCGAGGGCGTGCAGGTCACCGGCCAAGGCGTGGAGACCGTGCTGCAGTACGGGGGCACCGGGCTGAACTACACCGCGCAATACTCGGGCGAAGCCGTCGCGACCATGAGCGGCGCGGCGGGCACGATCGGTAGCACCACCGTCCGAGCCGGTGGCGAAGTCGTCGTGGGGGCCCGCGTCGCGGCCGGTTATGTCGGCGCAGGCATCGATCTGGCTCAGGGCGAAGTGCAGCAGGCCGCGAGCTCCTGGACTGCCAGCGCCATGCGCTTTGCCGCGCGCGCGCTGCCCGAGGATGCCGAACGCTGGGTCGGCCGGCAGGCGCAGGGGCTGGAGGCCTCCGGCGATTTGGCCCTGGCGCAGAACCGCGAGCAGGCCCGGGTCGCGGTGGAATCCGCACGTACCGATGCCGGCCTGATCCGCGAAGGCGCGAACGGGGTGGCGGGCACGATCGACAACAATGCCGCCGCCATCGCCGCGACCGCGCGCCAGACCGGCCAACAGGTCGGTGCAACCCTGCAGGACGGCGCGGATGCTGCTGGCCGCGCGGTTCGCGGTGTGACCGATCAGGCGCCCGCCTTTGGCGCCGTGGCCGGGACGGGCCTCGGGCTGGCCGGTGGTCTCGCCATTACCTATGGCCCGCAGAATCCCTACAGCGCGTCGAACATCGGCCAGACCTTCACATTCGCACAGAACGCGATGCCCTCCGGTCAGGAAGCGCTGCAACGTCATCTGATGGAAACGGTGACGCCGAGCCTTGAAGCGGTCGTCCGTACCCAGGAAGCCCAAGCACATGAGCTGTTGCAGGCCTCTCGCGTCCAGGACGGCGCGGCACCGCCGTCGATCGATGCGCCTGCACGGCCGTTAACGCCTCCAGCAACGCCGCTGCTGGACGATGCCGCGCATCCGAACAACGGCATGTACCGCGATGCGCAGCGCGGCGTGAACGCACTGGGCGCGCCGTTCGACGCGATGTCCCAGCCCCAGCGCGACCAGTTGGCCGGCGCACTGGTCGCCGATTCCGTGGACGCGGGCTTGACCCGCATCGCTCGCGTCGATCCGGGGGTCGGCAATGGCCGAATCTTTGCCTCCGACAATCTGGATCCGTCGGCAGGGCACAACCGCATCGCCGGTACCGACGTGGCGCAGGCTCAGGCCCAGCCGCTTGCGGCCAGCACCCAGCAGGTTGATCGCACCAACGAACGTGCCACCGAGCAGGCCGTGCAGCCGCCGCAGCAGCGGACGCAGGACGAAACGCAGGCCGAGATCGCGCCGCGGAAAGTGGCCTGACGCGCAGCCATATCGCCCCGACCCGCGTCGGGGCGATACGCATCAGGGCGTGTGGATCAGGGCGTGTGGATCAGGGCAGGCGCATCAAAGGCAGGCGCTCAGGCGGTGCCGGAGTCAATGAACGCTGCCGGCACCGCGTCGGTGAGCCAAACGCCGTTTTCGGACCGGTAGAACGCATGCCCCGCCGCAGCCATCTCCGCGGCATGGACGATCAGAATCGTCGGCGTGCCGTGGCGTGAGCCGACTTGGGTCGCGGTGTCGGCGTCCGCGGACAGATGCACCTGCTGGCGGCTGCGCTTGACCAGTCCTTCGCGACGGATCGATTCCAGGAAGCGCGTCGCGGTACCGTGATAGAGATGTGCGGGCGGCGTCACCGGCACGAAGCCCAGATCGACTTCGATCGAATGGCCCTGGCGGGCGCGGATGCGCTGGCCGTCCGCGCTGATCGCGAACCGCTGCTTGTTGTTGTGCTCCACCGCGGCCTCGATCAGCGCCCGCGTCAGCGCTTTGCGTCCCTGCGCGAGACGGATGAGCGCGTCGATCTCCGCCCAGCCTTCCGCATCGAGCGACAGGCCGATGGTGTCGGGCTGATGGCGGAGGACGAGGCTGAGGAATGTGCTGGCGGAAACAAGTTCGGCCGCGGTGTGCATGCCCATGACACGCGACTCTACGGACACACCTGCCGGTTTCACGGCCAGCGCGATGCCCGCCACGCGCCGCGCTGGGTCGTA
>JAYUIZ010000507.1:0-5434 GCA_043765595.1 Lysobacter sp.
CGCTCCGATACTGTGGCCATGCCACAAGGGGTTTCGCGCAGACTGCGTCTTGGCGCACCAGCATTTGTGAAGCGATCACGAACAACGGTGCGCGATACGCGCACCCTATGACGTCACAACGCCCGATGCACCGCTTCGCCGAACAGCGCGGTGTGGTGCGCGCAGTCGTTGAGGCGGACGATCTCCAGCGTGTCGACGCTCGGGCCTTGCAGCAGATTCAATGTCGTCGGCGCCTGGCGGAATGTCCACAGTTTCGCGAACGGAATGCCGAGCAGATGACACAGCAGCACGCGGTTGACAGCGTCGTGCGCGACCACCAGCAGCGTGTGGTCGTCGCCGAGCCCTTCGGTCGCGCGCGCGAACGCGGGCCATGCGCGGTCGAACACCATCTGCAGCGATTCGCCGCCAGCGCCGGGCATCTGCACAGTGTGCGGGGCATCGCGCCACGCCTGCAGGCGCTCGCCGTCACGGTCGCGGATTTCGCTGGCCAGCAGGCCTTCCCAGGTACCGTGGGCAATTTCCATCAGCCCCGGATCGATGACGAGCTGCGCCTTGCGCGCGTCGCCTAGCGCGAACTCGGCGGTCGTCTTCGCGCGCACCAGCGGCGAAGCGACGGCGCGATCGATGCGTACGTCGGCGAGCCGCGCACCGAGCGCGCGCGCCTGGGTTTCGCCCACGTGAGATAAGGGAATGTCTTCCTGGCCCTGGTAGCGGCCTTCGGCGTTCCACGGCGTTTCGCCGTGGCGTGCGAGGAGGATTTTCATGTTCGTTGTTCCTGGAATGTCGCCACGACGCGCTGCGGCGATGTCTCCTCCCCTTTGCGCGAAGCGCGAGGGGAAGGTCGGGATGGAATAAGGCTTCGCGAGAGATGAGGTGCTGCGACAAGCGGGATGCGTAACCCTCGAAACGCGCCTCCCGCACCCTCCCCTGCACCATGCGCAAGGGAGGGCGCCGATCAGCACATATCTCGATCGATATCAGACCTGCTGGATCGACAGCACGCCGGGCACCGCTTTGAGAATCGCGATCTGCGCATCGTTCAAAGGTTTGTCGACGGTAATCGCCGCGCGGGCCTGACCGTCGCCGGCAGCACCCAGCGCAAAATTGACGATATTCACCCCTGCGGCACCGAGCTGCGAACCGACCTGGCCGATCATGCCGGGCCGATCTTCGTTGCGCATCAGCAACACGTGCGCGAGCGGATCGAATTCAATTTCGACGCCGTCCAGACGTACCACGCGTGGACCGCGGTGCAGCGTGGCTTCGATCTCGCGGGTGCGGCTTCCACCGGTGCCGTTGTCGCCGACCACGCGCACGCGCAGCAGGCGGTCGAAGCCGTCGCCATCGCCACCGACGGTTTCGGCCACCGTCAATCCGCGCGCAGCGGCTTCCTGCAGGGCGTTCACCGGTGTGACCCGGCCCGAGGATGTGCCCAGCAGCGCGGCGACCAGCAGGCGCGTCAACGGGCGGGTGTCCAGCGCGTCGGTGCGCCCGGCGTAGGTGATTTCCAGACGCGTCGGTGCCTGCACCAGACGCACGGCCAGACGACCGAGCGCCGACATCAGCGGCATCCACGGCCCGACTTCGTGCGCGGCCTCGGCGGTGAGCGGCGGCAGGTTGACGCAGCCGGCAACCGCGCCGGTGGCGGCGAAATCGATGATCTGCTTGGCGAGAATGGTGCTGACTGCCTGCTGTGCTTCGCTGGTGGAAGCGCCGAGGTGCGGGGTGAGGATGAGTTTGGCGTGCGCGCGCAGCGGCGAGTCGGCCTGCAGCGGCTCGGTGGCGAAAGTATCGAGCGCTGCGCCGGCCAGATGGCCTTCGTCGAGCAGGCGCAGCAGTGCGTCTTCATCGACCAGACCGCCACGCGCGGCGTTGACCAAATATGCGCCCTTCTTCATCGCGCGCATCTGCGCTTCGCCGATGAGGTTGGTGGTGTCCTTGGTGCGCGGGATGTGCAGTGTGATGATGTCGGCCCAGGCCAACAATTCATCGAGTGTTTTCAGCGCGACGCTGCCCTTGCCCGCCGCCGAGGCCGGCAGGAACGGATCAAACGCGGCCACGTTCATGCCGATGCCCTGCGCCTTGCGCGCGACGGTGCTGCCGATACGGCCCAGACCGATCACGCCCAGACGCTTGCCTTCGAGTTCAAAACCGGTCAGACCGGCCTTCGGCCACTGTCCGGCCTTCATGCCGGCGTCGGCCTTCGGCACATGACGGGCCAGCGAAAACAACAGGGAAATCGCGTGTTCGGCGGCGGCGAGGGTGTTGCCGTCGGGCGCATTCATCACTGCGATGCCCTTGGCGGTGGCGGCATCGACATCGATGGTGTCCACGCCAGCGCCGGCGCGGCCGATCACCTTCAGCTGCTTCGCACCTGCGATAGCCTCCGCGGTGATCAACGTGGACGACCGCACGAGCACGGCATCAACGTCTGCCAGCGCGGCAGCGAGTTTGGTGGGGTCTTTGATCGGATCAGAAATTTCAACGGACCAACCGGCGTCGCGAAACATCGCCAGGCCGTCTTCGTGGATTCCATCGCATGCCAGCACTTTCATCGTCAGCTCCTAGTGGGGAAGGTATCCCGCGGAGCCCTGCTAGCCGGCACAACGCATCACGATGTAGCTGGGGAGGGGAAGGCCGCCTGCGTCGATGGAATCCATCGATGGATCAGGGGCGATCCACTTGCGGTCGGGAGACGGGGCCGGCTGGCATGGGAATCCGCGACAAGCGTCCAGCCTAGCAGAGGATTCCGGCGCTGCAAAGGCCGACGAGCCGCAACGGCCATGGCATGCTGCTGCAATCGAAATCATCGCGAGGTCCGGTCGGATGCCCAAGATCAAAGGCGAATTCGAGGTCACACGCGGCGTAGAGCCGTCCTGCGACCTCGGCGGCGGGCTGGAAGCCATGCATGCGCGCTTCGACAAGGTGTTCCACGGCGCGCTGGAGGCCGTGAGCGTAGTGCACATGCTGGCGGTAATGACATCGACGCCGGGTTCGGGCGCCTATGTCGCGGTGGAACGCATCGAAGGCAGTCTTGATAGCCGCAGCGGCAGCTTCTGCATGCAGCACAGCGGCACCCTGGACCGCGGCGCACCGTCGCTGAGCGTCACCGTAATTCCGGACTCTGGCACCGAGGCCCTGACCGGCCTGCGCGGCACGCTCGCGATCGACATCGTCGACGACAGGCATTACTACGTGTTCGATTATTCGCTGCCCGGATGAGCGCCTGCGCGGCACAGGGAGCGTCCGCGTTCACGTTCGCGCTCGCCTTAGCCAACATGAACCTTTTTGTTAAAGCGGCCTTCAAGCCGCTCTAACAATGGCAGAGATGCATTAGTCGACTGGCATTAGGTCAAGGGCCGACGTTTTCGTATCGCAGGCTTCGCCGATTACTTCTTCGCCGGTACGCCCATTTCCTTCAGCAACTGCGGCGCCGGGAACACTTCCTGCATGATCCAGCGCATGTAGCGCTGATCGACCGAAATCATGCGGGTGACTGCGGGGTCGAACACCCAGTTGGAGCTGACCGATTCCCAGTTGCCGTCGAATGCCAGACCGACCAGCTTGCCCTGCGCGTCCAGCACCGGCGAGCCGGAGTTGCCGCCGGTGATGTCGAGATCGGAGAGGAAGTTGACCGGCACCGTGCCGAGTTTCTTGTCGGCCAGACCGCCGTAACGCTTGGCGCGGATCGCATCCAGCTGCACCTGCGGCGCGTCGAAGGGTTCCTGCCCGGTCGCTTTCACCGCAACTTCTTCCAGCAGGGTGAACGGCACCTGGCGGCTGCCGTCGCGCTTGGCGTAGCCGGTGACGTTACCGAAGGTGATGCGCAGCGAGCCGTTGGCGTCGGGATACACGCCTTCATTCTTGCTCTTTTTGTAATCGGCCATTGCCTGCAGGAACACCGGGCGCGCGGCCATGCTGTCGCCGGCCCGCGCCTTGCGCGCTTCCTCCAACCGCAGCAGGGTCGGCATCATCGCCACCGCGTAGCGGATGGCCGGATCCTTGCTGGTCTCGAACGTCTTGCGGTCGGCCTTCATCCAGCGCAGGCGCTCGTCGGTGTTGCCGAGCTTGGTCGCGGCCAGCGATTTCAACGCGGCGGCGATCGCCTTGTCGTCGCTGCCCTTCAGCCAGGTGTCCAGCGCCGGAAGACGCTGGTCCTTGGACATGCGCACGTATTGCTGCAACCAGTAACGCGTCAATTCGCGGTCCATGGTCGGGTGGTAGCGACGCTCCATTTGGCGCATCCCGCCTTCGATCCCGGCGAGATCGCGCTGCTGGTAACCGGATTCGCGCTCGGCGTCGGCCTTGTCGCGTTCGATCGACAGGCGATACAACTGCACCGCTGTGCTGAGCACGCCGTTGCCGCCTAGACGGCCCAGCACCAGGTCGCGCTCGCGCGTCGCCTGCACCTGGGCGTTGAGCGACAGCAGGGTCGCGTGCGCTTCCAGCGCAGCGGTGCCGGCCTTGCCGCGTTTGCGCAGCCACGAGAGAACCGCCTGCTCCTGTTTCTGCTTGATGCCCGAAGCGCCCATGCGCTCGAAGCCTTCGAGCTGGCCATCGTAGTTCTTCAGCACGTTTTCCCAATTGCGGACGATGCTGGCGTACTTGACCGCGATGTCCGGGGTTTTCTTGCCTTCGGCATCGACCAGCGCGACCGTGGCCTTGTTGTGGCGGCTGACGGTGGGATAGGTCCAGTCGGCGGTGTTGGCGAATTCCTCGGCCAGCGCATAGCGGTTGGTGCTGCCGGGATAGCCGGCGACCATCACGAAATCGCCCGCGGCCAGCGGCTTGTCGGCGATCTTCAGCCACTGCTTCGGTTTGAAAGGCACGTTGTCGGCCGAATAGGCGGCCGGGCGGCCGTCGCGGCCGACGTAGGCGCGGTAGAACGCAAAGTCGCCGGTGTGGCGCGGCCACATCCAGTTGTCGACCTCACCGCCGTAGTTGCCGACGCTGCCCGGCGGCGCGTAGACCAGACGCACGTCCTTGATTTCGAGATTGCGGAACAGGCGGTAGGTGCCGCCGCCGAAGAAGCTGTAGAGCTGGCAGCGGTAGCCGGCGGTGGCTTCGCAGTCGGCGACGAGGCGTTTTTCGACCGTGTCGCGGGCCTTGCTGCGGGCCAGCGCATCGGGCGCGGCGGCGATCGCGGCGCGGACCTGGCTGGTGACGTCGTCGATGCGATCCAGCACGAACACCCGGGCGTTGGGGCCGGCACTGAGTTCCTCGGCCTGGGTGGCGGCGTTGAAGCCGTCCTTGATCAGATTCTTCTGCGGCGTCGAATTCAGCTGGATCGCGCCGTAGGCGCAGTGGTGGTTGGTGGCAATTAGCCCCATTGGGCTAACAAAACTGGCGGTGCAAAAACCCAGGCTGACGATCGCGTTCATTGGATAGCGCGCCAAATCGGTCAGTGATTTCGGGTCCAGCGCCAGGCCTTTGG
>JAYUIZ010000508.1:0-1958 GCA_043765595.1 Lysobacter sp.
ATCGGTGCTGGCGCGCAGCCCGCGCAGGCCAACGCCGTGCACGATCCGCGACTGCGGCGACGGCGCGTCGATCCTCACCCCGAGCTGCTGGAACACCGCCGCCGTAGCGCGGGTGTCCTCGCCTTCGAGGAAACCGTCGATCCGCGACACGCCTTCCGCCAGCGAGGCGAGCATGATCGCGCGGTGCGACACCGACTTGTCGCCGGGCACGCGGATGCGACCCTGCAACGGCGCACCCGCGCCGACGATCCAATCTTTTTTGTCCACACCGCTCATGCCAGCACCTTGTCGAGTCCGGCCAATAGTCGCCGGTTTTCGTCGGCGTTGCCGACGGTGATGCGCAGGCAGTGGCCAAGGCCGTAACCGCTCATCGGCCGCAGCACGATGCCGATAGCGCACAGCGCCGCTTCGATCTTTGCGACGCGCGCGTTGTCGCCCGCCGCATCGCCGTCGAAGCCGGCGAACTGCGTGAGCAGGAAATTGGTCTGCGACGGAAACACCGTCAACCCGCGTGCGCGCAGCGCGGATGCAAGCGCTTCGCGCTGCTCGGCATTGCGCGCGATCACCCAAGCGAGGTGTTCGTCGTCGCCCAGCGCCGCTTCGGCGGCGGCCAGGCCGGCGCTGTTGACATTGAAACTCTCGCGCACACGCTCGATCACCGCGATCAAGCCGGGATGCGCGATGGCATAGCCGACGCGCAGCCCCGCAAGCGCGTAGGCCTTGCTGAAGGTGCGGGCGACGATCAAGTTGCGATGCGCCGCCTGCAATGCCAGCGCCGACGCCCAGTCCGGCGCGTCGACGAATTCGGCGTAGGCCTCGTCAACCACCACCACAACGTCCGCCGGGATGCGCGCCATGAACGCGGCGAAGGCATCGGCGGCGTACCAGGTGCCGGTAGGGTTATTGGGGTTGGCCAGATAGACCAGCCGTGTCGCATCAGTGACTGCGCCGGCGATGGCATCGAGATCGTGGCCGCACGGCATCGCGTGATCGTCGGCATTGCACGGCGCGGCCCGCAGCGAGGCGCCCGCGGCCTGCGCGGCGATAGCGTAGACCGCGAACCCGAACTGCGACGCCACCACATCGACGCCCGGCCCTGCGAACACCTGCGCGAACTGCATCAGCAGTTCGTGCGAGCCGTTGCCGAGCAGGATCGACGCGGATTCGACGCCGTGCTTCGCGGCAAGCGCGCGCTTGAGATCCGCGCCGAGCGGATCGGGATAGCGGAAGCTGTCGTGGATCACGCCGAGCACGGCTTCCTTGGCCTTTGCGCTGGGGCCGTAGGGGTTTTCGTTCGAGCCCAGTTCGATCAGGTGCTGATCCTTGAACCTGCGTCGGAACGCGACCAGATCGTGACCCGGATCGTAGGCTCGCAGGCGCTGGATGCCGGGTTGGGCGAGTGCGGAGAAGAAGGTTTCGGACGCTTGATCAGTGTGTTTCATTGATGATTGCCGATGACCATATTCAAGGACCAGATGCATTCAAGGGCCGGATGTCGCAGAACCCGCGGCGGAGCCCGTTGTCGTCCCGAGCCGTTTGCCTTTAGCCCCCGCGCAGGCGGGGAGAGGGATCTGCTATGGAAGATGTCGCGGAACAGAAGCAGATCCCTCACCCCGATGAAGCCGGGGATTCGGGATGACATGGGAATTTTCGCCTGACCATTCGCCGTTGCCCGATTCCGGTTGGGATGCGCGGGCTTACGGCACCGCCACCGGATAAGACCCCAGTACCCGCACGTCGCCGGCGAACTTGTCGATCTCTTCCAGCGCGTCCTTCAGCGGCGATTCTTCGGCGTGGCCGCTGACGTCGATGAAGAACGCGTACTGCCACAGCTTGCCGTGGGCAGGCCGCGATTCGATGCGGTTCATGCTGATCAAGCGCCGCGCCAGCGGTTCGAGGATCTTGTACAGCGCGCCGGGCTGGTCACGGATGAACACCAGCAGCGAAGTGCGGTCGTT
>JAYUIZ010000509.1:0-1958 GCA_043765595.1 Lysobacter sp.
GCGCGGATCGAATCGGTGGTATCGCGGCAGCTGCAGTCGCCGCTCAGCGCGGCGCTGTTGGCGCAACGCCTGCGCTTCGCGCATCCGAAAGCCGAACGCATCACTTCGACCATCGATGCGAATCTGCAGCGCACGCTCGAAGAACGCGTGACCTCGTATTTCTCGAATCTTCCGGAGCGCACGTCCGCGGCGCTGCTGGTGGTCGACAACGACACGATGGAAGCGCGCGCCTACGTCGGCTCACTGCGCTTCGGCGACAAGCAACGTCTCGGCCACGTGGACATGGTGCAGGCGTGGCGTTCGCCGGGCTCTACGCTGAAGCCGTTCCTGTACGGCATGGCCATCGACGACGGGATGATCCATTCCGAAAGCCTGCTGATCGATGCGCCGCAGAGTTTCGGCGACTACCGGCCCGGGAATTTCGGCGCGTCTTTCAACGGCCCGGTCAGCGCCGCGCATGCGCTGCGACTGTCGTTGAACGTGCCTGCGGTCGATCTGCTGGAACGCATCGGTCCACAGCGCTTCGCTGCGCGCATCGACCACGCCGGCATCGCGCTGAAATTTCCGCAGGGGTCGAAGCCGAATCTTGCGTTGATCCTCGGTGGTACCGGCGCGCGGCTGGAGGATCTGGTCGGCGCGCATGCGGCCTTCAACCGCAACGGCATCGCCGGCCGCGTGCGCTACACGCCGGTCGATCCGAAGATCGACCGGCGCGTACTGTCGCCGGGTGCGGCGTGGATCGTGCGCGAAATCCTGGAATCCAATCCGCGTCCAGGCGAACTGGAGCAGTACGATCGCGGCTCGCGTCCGCGCGTGGCCTGGAAGACCGGCACCAGCTACGGATTCCGCGACGCCTGGGCAGTGGGCGGTACGCGCCGATACACCGTCGGCGTGTGGGTCGGCCGTCCGGACGGCACACCGCTTCCGGGCCAATACGGCGCGCTTACCGCGTTGCCGCTGTTGTTCGAGGTTGTGGATTCGTTGCCCGCCGGCAGCCGCGACGCATCGCCGCTGGCGCCGCCTCCGAGCGTCGCCGAGGTCGAGATCTGCTGGCCGCTGGGGATCGCCGCGGATGGCGTGCCGGCGTCGCTCTGTCAGCGCAGGATGAAAGCATGGACGCTCGACGGCGCAGTGCCGCCGACGTTCGCCGAGCGCGGCGCACGATTGTGGAACGCCGGACGCGAGCGGTTCGAGATCGATGCCGACAGCGGTCGACGTATCTCCGCCATATGTTCATTGCCGCATCGTGCGCAGACCGTCGAAATCGCGCGTTGGCCTGCGCTGGCTTCGCCGTGGCTGTCTGCCGAAACACGGCGCGCATCGACGCTGCCGCTGCTCGCCGACGACTGCATGGCCGATGGTCGCGACGCGAGCGAAGAGCTGCGGATCGAAGGCCTCAACGACGGCGCGACGCTGGTGCGTGCGCCGGGCAGCAAACATGCGGTGCGCCTGTCGCTGCGCGCACTGGGTACCGATCGCAACGTGCAGTGGCTGCTCGATGGCCGCTGGGTCGCAGAAACCGAAGGCCGCCAGTCGCTGATCCGCGACTTCGGCGATCCCGGTGAGCACACGCTGACGGCGCTTGCCGACAGCGGTGCATGGACGAAGATCGGATTCCGCGTGCTGGAATGATCGAACGACCTGATCGCAAAAGCCTGTTGTAGAGCGGACGTCAGTCCGCTGCCTTTTTTGAAGCAGGGCAGCGGGCTGAAGTCGGCTCTGTTTTCAAAGCAAGGGCAGCGGACTGACGTCCGCTCTACAGATTGATCATTACACCAGCGTCAGCATGTGCTCGGCTGACGACACCCGGAATTCGCCCGGTGCTTCGACTTGCAACTGTTTCACCACGCCGTTTTCGGCATACAGCGCGAAGCGCTTGCCGCGAATACCCATACCGTAGGCGCTTGCGTCCATTTCCAGGCCCAGTGCTTTGGCGAAATCGGCGTTGCCGTCGGCAA
>JAYUIZ010000510.1:0-1957 GCA_043765595.1 Lysobacter sp.
GGTCGTCGGTGATGCCTATGGCGATGTGAAGGGAAAAACGGCATGGGCTGACGAATATCTGACCAAGCAAATGTCCTGGTCCTACCAGCGGGCCGGCGAGTTGGAGAACGATCCGAACGCCACTGAGTTGCAGCGCCGCTCCGCGAACTTGGCGCGCGATACGGTAGGCAAGGCGCAGGAACTTTATGGCCAAGGTTCAGGCGGCATCGTCCACAGCCTCAATACCCTCAAGGGCATCGTTGATCTGGGCGAAATGGGCTATCGGTTCACCACCGACGAGAACTACCGCAACCTGTTGCTCTCGACCGCTAAGTTCTACGCAGTGCAAACGATGGACGACCCCGGCAAGCCGGTGCGCGACCTGCGCAACGCGGCGACGCAGGCGATGGACGGTTGGGAGCAGGACTACAAGCAAGCGAAGGCCGAAGGCCGCGAGCGGCAGTTTTTAGGCAGCACCGAGGGCGCTATCGGAGTGGAACTGGCCGCTACGCTGATTCCGGTCTCCAAGTTGGGCACGCTCGGCAAGGTCGCCAAGGCGGTTGATGCCACGACGCCGGATGCATTGGATGAAGCGGTGCAGATGGCTGGCGATGCGAATCGCGTGCTGCAGCGCGCGGAATCGGAAGCCCCGCCCGTCCCGCGTCCTGGCGAAACCTTAGACGATGCCGCCGCCCGAGACGCGCGAGAGGCACAGGCAGCTCAAGCAGTGCTGCGCGATGAAATCCGTTTGTTTCGCGACGAGGGCAAGCTCGATCTGTTGATCGAAGCGGCGCATCGGACGGATAACGTCGAAGGCTTACTGCGCAGCGGCGAGTTGACGCCGAAAGAACTGGCCGAAATTGCGAAGAAAGACTCCAGTGTTTTCCGTGGCGCCATCGACGCAACGCAGGCGCTCGAATACAGCACGAAAGGGGTTGGCCTTACCACGTTGAGCAGCAAGCAGCTCGGCGACATCGGTGAGGCTATTCATACCTTCGATCTGTTGAAAGCCGGCCACACCGATATCGTGTCCATCAAGAACGCGTCGGGCCACGGAATCGATGTGGTCAGCCGCGACCCGTCTGGAAATTTGCAGTTCGATGAGGTCAAGGCGTCGGGGATCGGGCAGGCGAAGGGGCAGCGGGGGGATCCTGAAGAATTCATTCCAAGCAGGTTGAATCGTGCGATCAAGCAAGAAAGACATTGGGCCGAGCACAATACGATTCCGGACCTGAGGGATATTGCACGAGAAATCCGAGCTGAAATCATGATCCCGGGCACGGATGACTTGAAGCCCGGTCTCAATGCGAAATGGATACAGATGAACCTCAGCCGCTCGCCCGGTTCCACGAAACTGGATGTGGATAGGACGGTTGAGGACTGGGTCACACCGGAAGCCAGGAAACAGAGCCTGCTCGAAACGCTCAGACCCATCGAACAAGGCGTGCATCATCGGGTTGTCGAAAAGGCGAAGGAAAAGGGTTTGGATGATGAACATGCAGAGAATCTTGCCGCACAAGGTTTGCTGGCCTTCAAGCAAAGCCCTTCGGTTAATCGCGCGGATGATATCGATATCTACAGCGACCGCCTGTTCATCACCTCGTTCCCGCATGGGCTCGGCCGCGACCCGAGCTTTCATGTCAATCTTGAAGTCGCCATCGCTTCGCAAAAGCCCGCGCAGGAGACCCTGCAACAAGTCGCGCAACTCGATCAGCAGCAACGTTTAACGCAGCAGCAAACCCTGCAACCAGACGGCCCGGACGGGCCGAAGGGTCCGACCATCGGGCCGAGGACTGTGTAATGACGACATTGAAATGGCACCCGTCGCTTAAAAAGACATTCAAAGGATGCGAGGTCTGGTGGCAGTCGAGCATGGTCAAGCGCGATAAGCTCGGGACGGAACTCGCACGTCTCAGGAATGATTTAGATAGAGAAGGACGGTTTTATACAGATGATCCATCTACCTTGATGCTGATCG
>JAYUIZ010000511.1:0-5418 GCA_043765595.1 Lysobacter sp.
CTCGGCATCGCGGTGGCGGCGGCCGTGCTGTACGTCCTGATCTTCAACGAAATTCCGGCCGCTTTCGACATCCTCGGGCTGTCGGCGCCGAGCGGTGTCGCACTGGCCATCGCATCGGCATTGGCGGGTGCGCTCACTTGGCAGTCGCTACGGAGGCAAACAGCATGAGCACGCCCCGATCCACCGGGTTCGGTTTGCTCCAGAGGATCGTCGCCGGCCTCTGCCTGCTGGGCTTCGGCCTCGCGGCATTCGCCATCGCGACGTAGGGCGTGGCCGACCCTTACGGCCTGCCCGCCGCGATCGATCCGGTCGCATCCACCGATCCGCTCCTGCAGATCTGTCCGCTGCTGGCGGCACTGCTGGGGCTGCCGCCGGCGGCGATGGCCTATCGGGGCCATGTCCGCGCCGCCGGCGACCGCCCCGCCGTCGTCTTCCTGCGCGCGGGCGTGGCCGCCGCCGTCATCGCCGCCCTGTTCCTGCTCGCGACGGTGTTGGCCGGGTTCGCGGCGGGCGGCGCACCGACGGGATTTTCCGGCGCCCCCCCCGCATCCTGCTGGGCTATGCCGTGGATCTGTGGCTGCTCGCGATGCTCGGCCTGTTCATCCATGCATTCGCGCGCACGCTGTGGCTGTCCTTTCTGATCCTGATCGCATATCTGCTGCTGGTCGGACTGTTCGGCGGCGCTGTCGGCGACCTCGCGCTGATCGGCTACGGCACGACGCCGCCGGTGGTCGCGACCGGCCACGACGCGGTGCCGGTCGGCTTCAAAGCCGCGATGTACTGGCGGTTTTACTGGCTGTCGATCGGGCTGGCGATGTGGGTGCTGCTGACGTTTTACGGCCATCGTGCGCAACGCGGCGACGATGCGCCGGCCACGCCTGCGGCACGACCGTGGCTGGGCAACAACAGGACACCCACTTTTCAACCCAGCAAGACTATCGACAATCAAGACGGCCGATTATCTGCAGGTACTCGACTGGACCGGCGCCAGCTCGCGCCCGGCAAGTGGGGGCGTATCTCACCGCACGCGTCCGACGTTTTGAACATCATCGACCACGACTCAAGCCGTCGGATCACGCGCGTTGCTGCATTCGGCGGAGGCTGGTATCGCGCTGTCGGCTCGGCACAGGATTTGATCGCATGGGCAGAACGGTTGGGGCGGAAGACCCGGACACCTACGCCATGATCAGCCGCGCCGATACCATCGGCGTGTTCCAGATCGAATCGCGCGCGCAGATGGCGATGCTGCCGCGGATGAAGCCCACCTGCTTTTACGACCTGGTGATCGAGGTTGCGATCGTCCGTCCCGGGCCGATCCAGGGCGACATGGTCCATCCCTACCTGCGTCGGCGTCGCGGCGAAGAACCGATCGACTATCCGCCTGGCCTCAAACACGTCTTCGAGCGCACGCTCGGCGTGCCGTTGTTCCAAGAACAAGTGATGCAGGTTGCGGTGGATGCGGCAGGCTTCACGCCCGGGGAAGCCGACCAACTGCGGCGCTCGATGGCCGCGTGGAAGCGACGCGGCGGGCTGGAGCCCTATCGCGACAAACTGCTCGCCGGCATGCTGGCCCGAGGCTACGCCCGTGCGTACGCCGAGCAGACCTTCGAGCGGATCAAGGGCTTCGGCAGCTATGGCTTTCCGGAAAGCCATGCGGCCAATTTTGCGCTGGTGACGTATGCGAGCTGCTGGCTGAAATGCCACGAACCCGCTGCCTTCACCGTCAGCCTGATCAACAGCCAGCCGATGGGCTTTTACACCCCCGACCAACTGCTGCAAGACGCGCGGCGCAAGGGCATCCGGGTGCTGCCCGTGGATGTGCGCTACAGCGATTGGGATTGCACGCTGGAGTTCGCCGACGGCGACATGCGCAGCAAGCCGGCGATCCGGCTCGGCCTGCGATTGGTGAGTGGCTTTGCACATGACCCGGCCGATCGGCTCTGTGCAGCACGCGCACAACGACCGTTCCGCGATGTCACCGACCTCTGCCATCGTGCAGGCCTCGATCGCCGACACCAGGCGCTGCTCGCTGAGTCGGGTGCGCTGAAAGGCTTGAGCGGACATCGCCACCGCGCCCGCTGGGCGGTCGCCGGCGTCGAAGCGCCGCTGCCGCTGTTTGACGGTATCCCGCAAACAGTCGAGCCCAACATCGCGATCCCATTGCCCACACCAGGCGAGGACGTTGTCGCCGACTACGCCTCCATCGGCCTCACCCTCGGCCGGCACCCGCTCAGCCTGATCCGCAAACAGCTCGCGGCGCGACGATGCCTATCGTCAGCCGACCTCGCCAAGCTGCCGCACGGAAAGCGCGTGCGGTTTGCCGGCCTCGTGCGGATGCGCCAACGCCCCGAGACCGCCAGCGGCGTGACCTTCGTAACGCTCGAAGACGAGCACGGCATGGTCAACGCCGTTGTGTGGCAGCGGACGGCCGAGGAACAGCGGCGCGAGCTGTTGGAATCGAGCTTGATGGCCATCGATGGGCGGCTGGAGCGAGCCGATGGTGTGCAACACCTGATCGTGAGTCGGATGGAAAACTACGGTGGCCTGCTGGCGAAGCTGCAGACGGGGAGTCGGGATTTCAGGTAGGCGGGGGCAGTGGAGATCGTCTGCTACGGGCAGGAGCGGGCATTGGCCTTTGTAGGCTGGGTGCTGTGCACCCAGCTAAGGCGATACGTGATGATGAAGCTGGGTTGATGACCCAGTCTACGGCCCTCCTTGACGGACATCTTGGCCGGCAACATCGCCCATGAACGGGTAGGATGGACGTGGTCCTAACAGCTTGTTGCCCTTCGCCAAGGCTGTCAAGCGCGAACACTGTATAGAACGAACTCAGCGAGAAAACCCGCATGTCCAACGGAAAACTACTGCGACAACTGATCCGCTCCGGCACGCAAGGCGATGCGGCCGGGTTCCGTGTGGCCTCCGAAGCCGTCATCAAGGAAGAGCGCGAGAAAAATCACCACCTGCTGGCCAACGATCTGGAGCGCCTGCTGTACGGCGGGCAGGGCACAGCAGGCTCAGCCGCGCGTCCCACGCGGCAGCTGGCGCAGTTGCCCACCAACAAAGACAACGGCTTGGCCTTGCTCGAAGCGCGCAGCGTGGTGCGCGAAGAAAAGGATTTGGTGCTCTCCGACACCGTCCAGTCCGCGCTGGATGAAATTCTGATGGAGCACCGCCGCGCCGACGTGCTGCGCTCCTACGGCCTGCAACCCGCGCAGCGGCTACTGTTCTGCGGCCCGCCCGGCTGCGGCAAAACCATCACCGCCGAAGTCATCGCCCAGGCTCTGGATCTGCCACTGGTCCTGGTGCGTCTGGACTCGGTGATCTCCTCGTTCCTGGGCGAAACCGCCGCCAACTTGCGCAAGGTGTTCGACTACATCGCCAGCCAACCCGTCGTCGCCCTGTTCGACGAATTCGACGCTCTTAGCAAAGACCGCGGCGACAGCGCCGACCACGGCGAACTCAAACGCTCCGTCAACGCCGTGCTGCAAATGCTGGACGGCTACCGTGGCGAAAGCATCCTGATTGCCACCACCAACTATCAAAGCCTGCTCGACCAAGCCGTATGGCGGCGCTTCGACGAAGTGCTGCGCTTTGAATTGCCCAACCTCGAACAAATCAAACGCCTGCTCGCGCTCAAGCTCTCCGGTGTCCGCCGCAGCTTCCAAGCCGACGACACCCAACTCGCCTCGCACTTCAAGGGATTTTCCCACGCCGACATCGAACGCGTGCTGCGCCGGGCCGTCAAAGAAATGATTCTCTCGAATCGCGAGTTCCTGGATAAAACCCATATTGAAACTGCGCTGGCGCGTGAGTATCGGCAGCAGAGTTAGACTAAGTCGGGGGGACTAAATGAGCTATGCGCACATAGGATTTCAGCGGGAAGCGCCGCTCACCGAGCGGCATCCTGGAAATCCTCCACGAACCAAATTTGATGGCGACGTCCAGGCGCACGGATCGTCGCTTGGAATAGAATTCGCAAGTGCAAGAATAAGGCCGATCGATCAGGTCGGTGGGTTCGACGGACGTAAATTACTGAAGATTCAGCTGCGAGCTAGTGAAAAAATGCTCCCGTCGTTCGAGAGAATTCCGGGCATCGAAGTCATAAGCCAGGAGCGGCATTCCATAGTCCTTGCTTTCGCAACTGATGCAGGCTTAGACGAAGTAGAAAGACGTTTGAGTACACTCGCGCGCGACGGCGTCGTCACGCGCAAAGAACTGTTCTACGTCATTGAGGGCTTCGACCATTGGACGCCCGATGACCGCACTGGGGCTGCTTTGCGTACTCATGGCCTGCCCAACACTGCGCAATTCCCACTCGATATCGAACTTTGGCCACAAGAGCGCTCCGATAAGCGCATTGCCATGTTTCAAGCTTTTACTACTTGGCTTGAGGCCAATAACATTCAGAAGTTGGACCAGATCGATCAACCATCGCTGTCGATGGTTCGCGTGCGCTGCAACCAAGCACAGGCGCAACCACTGCTCCGCCACCGTGATGTCCGCAACGTCGATTTGCCGCCGCGGCTCGGCTTGTCTGTCCAATTTTTGCTTACCGACATCAATGAATTCCATGACATAGAGTCGCCGCCTGCAGATGCGCCCGCGATTGCGGTGCTGGATTCCGGCATCACGTCAGGTCATCCGCTGATCGCAAAAGCCATGGGTGATGCCCAGAGCTACCTAGAATCGCTAGAATCGAAAGGTTCCACCGATTCCGGCCCCAACTATCACGGCAGCTTTGTTGCGGGAATTGCCTTGCACGGAGACGTACAAGCCGGAATTATCAATCGAACGCTGCTACCCCGCCTACGATTGTTCTCTGGCAAGGTATTTGAAGACGATGACAGCGACCAGACCGAATTTGTTGAGAAAGCTGTTGAGCGCGCGGTTCGCGATCTGCGCGGGCAGTATGGCTGTCGCGTATTCAACCTGAGCTATGGCGATCTAAACAAGGTTTATGACGGCGGCCATTTACGGGGATTGGCATACACTTTGGATTGTTTGACCCGCGAGCTGAACGTTCTTTTCATCGTTCCAACGGGAAACCTGTCGCTTGCCGACTTGCCCGATGATCCCATCAATCAATACCCAAGCTATTTGTATGACGAGCAACAACGGCTACTGGATCCGGCTACCGCGCTGAATGTGCTCACTGTCGGTGGTCTGAGCCAAGCAGAAACCACACGCAACGCGCAGCGCTATCCCGAGACGATTGAGTCGCGACCAATCGCCCGCGAAGACCAGCCCTTTCCCCTTACACGCTGCGGTCCGTCAATCAATGCGGCCATCAAGCCGGATTTGGTCGCCAATGCGGGCAACTTAGCGCTGCGTCGTTCCGGTGGCGGCACTGAACACATTGGTCTGGGCGTGCTATCGATCAACGGTGGCTTTGCATCGGGGATGGCGTTCAAAGAG
>JAYUIZ010000512.1:0-1946 GCA_043765595.1 Lysobacter sp.
GACGGAGCAAGGGCCTTTTGATGCCTGGCTCGCGGCCTTGTCGCAGAGCTCGGATGCCGCGCTGGGCGGCGCGCTCGCGGTGCATGCCTTGGGGGCGGCCGATGCACTTTGCGACGCGGCGCGGGAAGATTGCGCGTGGGGCCCGCACCGCGACATGGTCGAGGCTATCGCGCGGCCTTGCCTTGTGACAGACGTTCACCAACTGCGTGCATACTGCATGGATGTCGCCGGGGCGCGACGTTGGGCGATCTTGGTGCCGCGCGCGCATACCTTGTTGGACATTGTGGTGTGGGAGCACGCGGCCCCCACCGGCTACCGCGGGGCTGGGATCCTAACGGTGGCGCCTATGGTGCATCGAAGCGAGCGTTTTGCGCACGTGGGCTGGCTCGCCAACGCGGCGCCTGTGTTGGCGTCCAAGGCCCGCGATGCACTGGCGGCGTGGGTGCTCGCCTCACCCGATGCGCAGGCGCCCCGCGCGGTGCTGAGGCCTTATGCCTGGCTCTTGGATGTCGAGCCGGCGGCGAACGACATCCAAAAAGTTGACGAATAGAGATTTGGTGAGGTTCGCGTCACACCAGCCATTCGCTGATCACTGACCTGCAAAACTCAGGTTTCCCAAACGTGGGCATGCGGTCTGATCCGACGCCCATGGCGCGTGCGAGCGTCAGAAACAATTCGCCGTGGCTGTACTTTCCAGGTCCGGTTGCAAAGGTGTTGGTTCCACGAAAATCGTAATGCGTGCCAGTCTTCAACCTTCTACCAAGGTCGCCAACGGCAAAGTAGGGCATGCCCCAACTGCACCAGTCTTCAGCGAGGTTACCATCGCCTCCAGCTCCTCCACGTGACCAAGGGCCATAACCGGCTTGATACGTATGAAGGCCGACGTTCATGGTGGACCAGCCGAATACCGCCGCGCTGTCGAAAAGTGTGCCCGAACCCTCTGGCGTGCCTTTGAAAGCGTCACAAATCTTTGAAATGTCGGCGATCGCGGATCGAATCAATCCGCCGCACTGCTGTCCGCGCCGGTTAAGCGAACCATCGCCATTTCGGCACTGCGAGGGGAATGAGTGCGAATGCCAACCATGGTCATCTTTTTCTTCACTGCTGAGTCCTGCAAACTCCCCGTAACCTGCGCGCCCGCTTAGGCTCTCGGGATTCGACAGCAGCCATCCGTAGTAAGGGACGCGTGCGACGCGCGCGAGGTCGCAGGCGAATGCTGCTTTCAACAATTCGGTTTTAATGCGTATTGCACCAGCCCGATCGCCATCGGGGTGTTGCGTGCGCCCAGGGGGGGTGCACGTTCGGGACGAGGCAAGCGCCCGTTCAGTATCTCGTAGGGCCGTGGCGTGGGCATCAAGCTTCCTGCGGTCTTCTGTCGAAAGCCTCTTGTTGAGCTCCGCCATCTGCAGCTTAACCGAATCAAGGACGGAGGAACGCGTTGCCAAACGGCGAAGCCGAGCCTTCGCGTCTCCAGCATAGGGGGCAAACACTTTATCCCAGATCTCCTGGGTTTGATTGCCGAGGTCGATCACCTGCAACGGCGTGGGCATAAGCGCTCCGATTGCTTCGGGAATCTCGGCAGATTGGCGCGTGCCTGAAATTCCGATGCTGATCGGGTCGGTACAGCCAGGCTCAGTTCCCGAGATAATCCTCTGGACTTCGTCTGGCGTCGGACTGTTGTAAACCCTGCCTCCGTTGTTCGTGCAGCTGATTGATCCAACACGCTGGTCGTTCGCTGTTAGCGCGTGGTTCTCACCTACCTCGTGCGAACCACGGCCATTAAATTGAGCATGGGCCGAAAGCATGTTGACACCGGAGAACATGGACACCTTTGACTTCAGTGCCTCCAAGGGACTCATTGAGGTGTTGAGTTGCAAACTACCGCCCGAGCCCTTGGGGTTCCATTGAGGCGGGTTGACCCCAAGATGAGCAAACTCCGCGAACAC
>JAYUIZ010000513.1:0-1945 GCA_043765595.1 Lysobacter sp.
TGATCGCCGACGAACGAAGACACCAGCGGTTTGATACCGCCGGAACCGAGCGCGATCAGCAACAGACCTGCGTAGAAGCCGGTTCGATTGGTCTCGAACATCGCCAGAAACGCGTGACCAACGCAGTACACCAGCGAAAGCCAGAGGATCGTGTTGTATTTGCCGAAAAAGCGATCCGACAGCCAGCCGCCAAGCAGCGGGAAGAAGTACACGCCGATGACGAAACTGTGGAAGACCTCTTTGGCCATGCCCTCGCGTTCGGCGGCGGGCAGGTAGGCCAGGATCACGCTGCTGATCAGGAACTGCACCAGGATGTTGCGCATCCCGTAGAAACTGAAGCGCTCGCAGGCCTCGTTGCCGATGATGTAGGGAATCTGGCGGGGCAGCTTTGCCGGATCTCTGGCGTAGTTCGCTTCAGCGGCTGCAGTCATGGGTGGGTCTCGTATGGATGAACGGGGCCGCCGCGGGCGCGACGGGCTTGGATTCGCATTGCGACTCGGGAGTGTAGTGCGGAAAACGACGCGGGCGCATGGCCCCGGGCATGCCACCGGCGGAAGCGCTGTCCAGCACTCGCCGCCAGGATCTGCATGATCAGGGCAAAGCTGTCAGGCCTAGCGGGTCACGCCCACTCGATCAGGCCCACTCGGTCAGCCCCTCGCGCTCATACAGCGTCGCAAACGAAGGCCGCGCTTTAAGACGCGATGCCAGCACCGACAGATGCGGCCATTCGGTCGCCGGCTTGGGCATATTGCGCGACCACCGCATCAGCATCACCAGATAGAAATCGGCGGCGGTCAGTCGCTCGCCCAGCAGATGCGGACCGCGTTCGCCCAGATGGCGGTCGATCCGCACCCATTCCGCCTCGATCCGCCGCTGCACGTGCTCACGCACCGCATCGACGTTGGCTTCACCGGCCGGTTCGTGCGGGTACCACCACTGCCGGAACAGCGGCTGCACCATGTTGGCAAGATTGAACATCCACTGGGTGTAGTCCATCCGCTGCGGTTCCGAGAGTGCCGGAGCCAGCGCCGCCATCGGGAAGGCATCGGCCAGATGCATCGACAGCGCCGCAGCTTCGTAGTGCGGCTTACTGTCGATCACCAGCGTCGGTACCACGCCGTTCGGATTGAGTGCCAGATAGTCCGGGCGTTTCTGTGCGCCGGCAGCGGTATCGACCAGCGCCAGGGCATGCAGCGCATCCACTTCGAGCAGCAGCCAATGCACGACCAGACTGGCGGCGCCCGGGGCGTAGTAGAGGGTGTATTGCGGCGTGGACATAGCTGCTCCGGGATCCAAAGCCCCAATCTTCGCATGCTGTCAGAGGCGTTGTGCATGACCATCGACATGCCCGCCGCAGGATCATTGACGGCACAATGCGGAGTCGCCCCGGAACCCGTGCCCATGCGCCCTGCCCTGCTTACTTTTTCGCTGATGTTGACCGTCCTCGCGCCCGCTTGCGTGCCCCCCGCGCACGCTGCCTCCGATCTCTCGACCATCGCCGAACGCAGCGGTTACGCGCGCACTGGACGCTATCAAGAAGTGATCGCACTATGCGATGCCTTCGCACAGCGCTACCCGGATGCGGTGCGCTGCATCGAATTCGGCACCACGCCGGAGGGGCGGCCGATGAAGGCGCTGGTGGTCACCCGCAGCGGCGCACGCACGCCTGAGAAGGCTCGCAGCGCCAACCTGCCCGTCGTGTTGATCCAGGGCGGTATCCATGCCGGCGAGATCGACGGCAAGGACGCGGGGTTCCTCGCGCTTCGCGAAGTATTGGACGGCAAGGCTGCACCCGGCGCGCTCGACAAACTGATACTGATCTTCGTACCGGTATTCAACATCGACGGGCACGAGCGCTTCGGCGCATGGAACCGGCCAAACCAGAACGGCCCCGCGGAAATGGGCTGGCGCGTCACCGCGCAGAACTACAACCTCAATCGCGATT
>JAYUIZ010000514.1:0-19892 GCA_043765595.1 Lysobacter sp.
ATCATCTGCGTCGCACGGTGGACTCGGCATGGGCCGGCCTGAAGGCCCTCCTACGAGAAACGATCCGCTTCATTTCCATCAGCCGTGGGCACGGCATCACCGGAACCGGGCCGAATACCATGCCAAGATGATTCAGGGCAGGGACACTCCATGACGGAGAACGACGGCGCCGACCCGCGCCAGCGGTTACGGCCCAATCGCGACGACAAGCATCACGACCAGCAATTGCTGCGCAATGTGCCGACGATCAATGACCAGACGGCGCGCGCGCTCGGGCCGTTACCGCCCGACGGACTTCCGGTCATCCCCAAGCGCAAGCCGCAATTGTCGCGCCCGGCCGTTGCGGCGATGGCACAGCTTCCCCCACCCTCCGATGAGGACATGACGATGCAATGGAAATCGATGGCGGCCGTGGCCGCGCTCGCAACGGGCGGCGTGCTGACAGCGTGCGGGGCGGATGGTGCAGCTGCGCGCGTCGATCCGCCTGCGGTCGCGGTGCCGGATGCACCCACGCCCACGCCATTACCGACCGTGGCGGCCGTGCCACCTGTTCCGGAAGCGACTGCCGTCGAATCGGCTGCGCCGGCGGACGAGAATGCCCCCGAACCCGCGCGCGGCCCCTCTATTCCGGCGGCACAACTACTGCGGCAGATTCTGGCGCTGCTGGGGAGCTTTGAAAAATTGGAGGATTTGGAGCGCGAGAACGTGGAGCGCGCATTTAGCGTTCGCATGAACCGCGACCCCGAGGCAGCAGACGGCTATACATATCATGCCAATACGACCGAAGGTTGGACCTATTGGATAGATACAAGCCGGCTGCACGGAAAAGACCAGCCATCAACCACGTACATCTATCTGGACGATGGGGCCGCGTCGGAATCTGATCCACCAGCTCATTGCACCTTCGAGCTTGAGGCGTTGGCGAAGGAATTTGTGGCGTTGGGATATAAGCGAGACGACGGAATCGCCAAATTCAAAGGCAATGTATGGTGGAATTTCGACAAGACAATCCCACATGCCAATGCAACCTTCTACCCAATGGTGTACCTCTATCGTGTCTCAAACGAAGACGGCGAAAGATATTGCGTCAGCAGGATCAAAATCGGGGGGGATGTAAGCAATGGCTAAACTTTCTCCCAACCTACAGCATCTGACGGATGAGCTTCCCGCAAACCACAGAGCGGAAGTGGAAGATGCCATTGCGTCTTCGCCCTATTTGCAGCAAATCATGACTGAAGCGATCAACGCTGGCACGTTGGAACACATCCGCATGGGAGCGCCCGGAGCGAATGAGGGCGGTCACTACGACGACCAGAAGCGCGCAATCTACCTCAGCCCGGAAACGTTCGCGCTTTTCAAGGAACCATCGGACAGACTCGACGCGATTACCAGCACCCTCGGCCACGAGGCCGGCCATGCGTTGAATGCGGAGAAGACACGCCAAACGCTGTACTTCGTGACCAGCTCGATCACCGACCAGATTCGTGCCGGCGAAGGCGGCAAGGTGGATATGACGCCATTGATGGGGACTTACCTGCGCAATATGCGTGGCGATGAGGCGTCGGCCGAAATCCACGGTTGGAATGCGCTGGCAAGCCGGATCGTACATCTTGAAGGCAAACCGCCGACACTCAAGGACATGCTGAAACGAGCGGATGCTTCGACAGATTGCGTTGATCCGCTAAAGAAAAACGGCCACAAATTGGCCTCCAGCATCATCCTCGACACCGACATGCAGATGTCGGACACCCGCCTGCCGAAAGTCGGCCCGATCAATCTGGAGCCGGTGGCGCAGTGTCATTTCGACAACCCGCGCGCCAGTCTCGGTGCGGGCGGCGCTGCGGACTACCCGAACTACTACGCGGCCTACATGATCCAGCAGATCGCGAACGACGCAAGCGGCCAGACCTATCCGGCCCGGGTCGAAATCGACATGGCGAAGCTGGGACTGGACAAGACCCAACTCGAAAGTACGGGCCTGCGTTTGGGCGGCGCCGGGTTCTTCTTCACCGATATCAGCAACAGCGGGCATAAGCCCGTGGTGCTGCACAGTACCGGCAGCGGCATCCGCGGCACGCCGGACGTACGGGAACCGGCGCTTGCAGGTCCGTCGTCGTCCGCGCCTTCGGCCCCGTTGATGACCGACCCCGCGCACGCTGCACATGCGATGTACCTGCAGGCGCAAGGCGCGCTCGGCCAAGTCGATGCCGCACCCGCCATGGGCGGATTGACCCAGCACGAACGGCAGACATTAGGCGCTTCCGCTGTCGCGGAAACGCTGTCGGCGCAGGGCTGGAACTTCACCGGCATCGATCACGCAGTACCGGGCAAGATCGACCCGCAGACCGGCCGACCGGGGATGCTGTTTCTTGTGCAGGGTGCTTTGGATGATCCGGCGCACCGCCGCATCGACGTGAACATGGAGCAGGCGCTGTCGCAATCGATCGGGCAGTCGTCTGCGGTCTCGCAGACGGTGGTGCAAGCGCGCGAACAGGCGATGGTGTTGGAACAACAGCGCGCGGAGCAGAAAGACGTGGATGGCCCGCAAGGACCGACAATGCGGATCGGCACGCGCACGCAATCGCCGTCACAGGGGCCGCAGGGCGATGGCGGTGGGGACGGCGGTTGATCCTCGCTATGCCTGAATTTGAGAGATGGCGCGCCGCCAGCGCCGCAAACCGCCCATATCAGCCGCCCGTGTCGCCAGCGAGGTACTGATCCTTCAAGCGCACGTAGTGCTGCGCCGAGTAATACAGGGCTTCCATTTCGGCATCGCTGAGCCGGCGCGCGAACCTGCCGGGGTTGCCCAGCCACATTTCGCCTTCGCCCACCACCTTGCCGGGCGCGATCAGCGCACCGGCGCCGACGAAGCCGTGCTTCTTGACCACCGCGCCATCCAGCACGATCGCGCCCATGCCGATCAGCGCCGCGTCCTCGATGGTGCAGGCGTGGATGATCGCCTTGTGGCCGATGGTCACGTCCTCGCCGATGCGGGTGGAGAAGCCGCCGAGCTTGGCGTGCGGACCGTCGTGGCTCACGTGCACAACGCTGCCGTCCTGGAGATTGGTGCGCGCGCCGATGCGGATGAAATTCACATCGCCGCGGATCACTGTGGCCGGCCAGACCGATACGTCGTCGCCCAGGACAACATCGCCGATGACGACTGCGGCGGGGTCGATGTAGACCCGTTCGCCCAGCGTGGGCAGGTGATGGAGGTAAGGGCGGATCAGGGTATGGGAATCGGTCATGGCCGCATTTAAGCACGACATCCCGACACGTTCTAAACTCGGGCCATGAACGCAACCGTCATCGCGGCCAACGCCGCCATCATCGCCGCCAATGCTGCGATTACCGCCGCCAATACCGGCGAGAACGACAACAACGCACCGACGCCGGATGCACAGCGCGCGCCGCCCGCGGACGAGACCGCCGAGCTGGCGCCAACCCTCGATCGACTCAAAGCGGCGTGGCGGGCGAAGAAGCCCGACTACGCGCAGCGGATGGGCGACCTGGAACGGCTGAAGACGGCATTCAAGTCGCGGATGGGCGAGATGGCGGCGGCGGTGCGCGCCGATTTCGGCCACCGCTCCGAGCACGAAACCCTGCTGGCCGACGGCATGACCGTGATCGCCGAGATCGACCACCTGCGCAGGCATCTGCGCGGCTGGATGCGGCCAACGCGCGCGAGCGTCGGCTTCCAGCTGTGGCCGGCCAGCGCGCAGATCCGCCATGAAGCCGTGGGCGTGGTCGGGGTGATGGCGCCGTGGAATTACCCGGTGAACCTGGCGCTGGTGCCGCTGGTCACTGCCATCGCCGCCGGCAATCACGTGTTCCTGAAGCCGTCGGAGCACACGCCGCAGACCAGCGTCTGGCTGCAGAAGCTGCTGGCCGACGTGTTTCCGGCCGATCGCGTCGCGGTGGCGCTGGGCGGCGCCGAACTGGGCGCGGCGTTCGCCGGGCTGCCGTTCGATCATCTGGTCTTCACCGGTTCCACCGCGGTCGGGCGCAAGGTAATGGCTGCGGCCGCGCCGAATCTCACCCCGCTCACGCTGGAACTCGGCGGCAAATCGCCGGCCATCGTCGCCGCCGATTTCCCGATCGAACAGGCCGCGGCGCGGCTGGCCAGCGGCAAGTGGTTCAACGGCGGCCAGACCTGCATCGCGCCGGACTACATCATGATCGACGCCGCGCGCCGCGATGCGCTGGTGGATGCACTGCGCGCGCAGGTGCATGCGCGCTACGGCGCGGACATCCGCGAGGCCACCGACTACACCCGGGTGGTCAACGAAGGCCAGTATCGCCGCCTGCGCGGCTACATCGACGATGCGCGCGCGCGTGGGCTGACGGTGATCGAACTGGCCTCCGTGGATGCCGGCCGCGCCGAAACCGAACGACTGATTCCTCCCACACTCATCATCGAACCCGGCGACGACAGCAAGGTGATGCAGGACGAAATCTTCGGACCGATCCTGCCGATCCACGGCTACGCGAAGCTGGAAGATGCACTGGCCTATGTCGAAACCCACGACCGGCCACTGGCGCTGTATCCCTTCAGCCACGATCGCGGCGTGATCGAAAAAATCCTGTCGCGGCTGATCGCCGGCGGCGTCACAGTGAACGACACCCTGCTGCATTTCGCCGCCCACAATCTGCCGTTCGGCGGCATCGGCCCCAGCGGCATGGGCCAGTACCACGGCCGCGCTGGTTTCGACGCCTTCACCAAGGCGATGCCGGTGCTGTGGCAGGCGCGCTTCACCGCGACCGACTTCATCAAGCCGCCGTATCGCGGCTGGATCGACCGGCTGATCCGGTTTTTGACCGGCTGACGCCGGCAGGCCCCGGCCCCGGCGGATTGCATCTGACGGGCCTGCGTCAAGCTTCATCTGCTTGCGTTCGATCTTGCGCGCATCGACGTTGGGTTGAGCGCTGCTGCCATAGCTGAAACCGATTACCGCCAGCGCACAGGCGTCTATCCGCCGCCCGACCATGCCCACCGGGCCTCGGCGCAGCATATTGATGCGGCGCAGCGCGTCGAAAGCGTGGCGACGGTCATGGATGCATCGCGACCCTTCGCAATGTCGAAGCGCCGCAGCCCGGCGCGGCTTGACGACCGGCGCACGGCGGCGTATTCACAACTTACGTTTCCGCGAGTGCGTTATGCCGAAACCCCGCTCCCATATCCGGCATATCTGCCGGACTTTCTATCTCAGCGAATGGTGGGACGAGTAAGCCTGCGCGGCTGACTGTCTTCGGCCCGCAACGGGCCGGCCGGTGCGATAGCGCCGGTCCACATCGCATCTGCATCCCGAATCGTGCCGCCGTGCGCGCACGCATCCATCGCAATGGAGATTCCCCATGTCCGTTCCTATTCCGCGTATCGCTGCGCGTCTGGTTTCCGTCGTACTGTGTTGCTGCGCCGCGCTGTTGGCCATGCCCGCGGTCGCCCAGATCGCCAGCGAAAGCGAGAACAACAACACCGAAAGCGCCGCCAATGGCCCCGTAGCCTCCGGCACGCGCGTCACCGGCAGCCTCTCGACGGCCTCCGACATCGACTGGTTCTATTTCGACCTCACTGCTGCCAGCACCATCGGCATCCGTCTGAATCACGACACCGGCGACGACTTCGACTGGGCGCTGTACAAGGCCACCGGCGGTGCGGTCGCCAGCGGCAAGAGCAGCGCGGTGCCCGAGAACGGCACCTATGCCGCCACTACCACCGGCCGCTACAAGCTGAAGGTCACCGCGTATCGCGGCAGCGGCTGGTACGACCTGGACATCACGCTCACGCCATCCGGCGGCGGGGGCGGCGGGGGCGGCACTGGCGGCACCCGCCCGGCGAAACCCGGGAATCTGCAGAGCTGGATCGTCGGCAACGCCGCGGATTCTGGCAAAAACCCGGTCAACGGCCCGGCGCTGATCCTGATGGGGGGCGGCAGCGATGTGGACGCCAGCTTCAGCCAGCGCGCGTTCCCGGTCGCCAACGGCGGCGATGTGGTGATCATCCGTACCAGCGGCAGCAACGGCTACAACGATTATCTCTACAACCTCGCCGCAGGCGCGACTAAACCCGACTCGGTCGAAACCCTGCTGCTGGACACCGTCGACAAGGCCAACAGCGACTACGCCGACTGGGTGCTGCGCAACGCTGAGCTGATCTTTATCGCCGGCGGCGACCAGTCGGCCTACGTCAACGCCTGGAAAGGCACGCGCACCGAGGATGCCATCCACGCGGCCTACGCACGCGGCGCGGTGATCGGCGGCACGTCAGCGGGGCTGGCGGTGGAAGGCGAATTCGTCTACGACCCGGACGGCGTGGCCGCCGCCACCGGCGCCGAAGCCATCGCCAACCCGTATCGCAGCAGCATGCTGTTTACCGGCGATTTCCTTAACTTCCCGCTGATGAACGACATCGTCACCGACACCCATTTCTCGCAGCGCGACCGTATGGGCCGGCTGTTCGCATTCATGGCCCGGCTGCGCCAGGACAACAACACCGCACGCATCCTCGGCATCGGCGTCAGCGAAAACACCGCGATCTTCCTGGACCGCAACGGCCGCGGCATCGTCGACGGCAGCGGCGCGGCGTACGTAGTCGAAGAGCGCACCGACACCCAGCGCACCCAGGTGCTGCCCGGCCAGCCGCTGATCTACCGCAACCTGCAGCGCACCAAGCTCACCGCCGGACAGTTCTTCGATTTCGTCACCTACACCCACAACGGCACCAGCCTGGTGCTGAGCGTGGACGGCCGCAACGCCAGCGCGCCGTTCTCGCCGGCCAATCCCTACTGACCCCTCCCTGCCTCGCCGATGCGCTGCCGTCCGTGGATCCACACTTGACGGCTTCTCATCGGCGGGGTATCACATCGCCGGTCCAGTCTGGCCTCCGCATGCCCAAACCCCACACGCATATCCGGCACATCTGCCGGACTTTCTATCTCAGCGAATGGTGGGACGAATAAGTCTGTCCCCGTGACTGTCCGGGCCCGTCGCGACCCGTAGACCGCAGCCTCGCGCTGCCACTCATCCACCCGCTCCGATCCCAATACGACTGCAGCCACCGCTGCGCGCCCGCCGCGCGGCCTTGCCGTCCGTTCGCATGCACGAGGAAATTCATGAACCGCACCATGACCCGCATCCTGCCGCCCGCTCCACTGCTCGCCACGCCACTGGCGATCGCCATTTCGCTATTGCTGTCCGCACCCGTCATCGCCCAGGACACAACACCGCCCACCGCGCCGCAGGATGCGCCGGCCACCCCGCAGAACGATCTCGACACCATCGTCATCACCGGCTCCAATCTGCGCGGCATCGACCTGCAGGAAGCGCAGCCGGTGATCGTGCTCGACAGCGCCGCACTCAAATCGCTCGGCGCCACCAATATCGGCGAAGCCCTGAAACAGGTTTCGGAAACCGGCGGCGGCACCGGCAACTTCAGCACGTCCAACTCGGGCGCATTGCAGGCCGATTCGCCGGCCGGCAGCGCCGCGGCCTCGCTGCGCGGCCTGGGCACGTCGTCCACGCTCACCCTGGTCAACGGCCGGCGCATCGCGGTGTCGTCGTTCGCCAACGGCTCCGAGAACTTCGTCGACATCAACGCCATTCCGCTGGCCGCGGTGGACCGCATCGAAGTGCTGACCACCGGCGCGTCGGCGATCTACGGCGCCGATGCGGTGGCCGGCGTGGTCAACGTGATCCTGCGCAAGGATTTCGACGGCCTGCGTCTGGGCTTCAGCTACGGCGACTCCACGCGCGGCACCGACGAAGGCAAGACCAACGTCAACCTGGTCTATGGGTTTCAGGGCAACCGCGTCGACGGGCTGTTGGTATTCGACGCCTACCAGCGCAACGCGCTGTACGACCGCGACCGGCGCATTTCCGCGGTGGAACCGCGGCCGTCGCAGCAGGGTGTTTTTCCGAGCTTCAACGGGCCCGCGTTCCAGCGCGACGATTTGGTCGAGGCCGGCTGTCCGGCCAGCCAGTTCCGGGTAGGCGATCTGGGCGAGTACTGCGAAGTCAATCGCAACGCTTTCACCGCGACCGATCCCGAAACCCGCCAGATCGGCGGGTACGGCACCTTGAACGTCAAGCTCAACGATGCGCTGGAATATTTCACCGAACTCGCGCTGCAGCACAACACCGCCACCGCCGACGCCGCACCCGCGCCATGGAGCAACGAGCGCATCGCGATCGAGCATCCCGGCATGCCTGCCGCGCTGCGTCAGCGGCTGATCGCAGGCAACTATCCGCGCGTGCGCGATGGCCGCAATGTAGTGGTGGGCTTCGGCCGTTTCCCCGATGCGCGCACCATCGAAGTCACCACCGACAACGCGCGCTGGCTCAACGGGCTGCGCGGCAGCGTGGGCGGCTGGGATTGGGAAACCACGCTGACCGCATCGCGCAGCAAGTCCGAGCAGGAAGCGGTGGCAGGCATCTACAACGTCGCGCGCGTGCGGGCCGGCCTGCTGGGCACGCTGTGCAGCGATGGCACGACCGCCTGCACGCCGGGCGTGAACGGCCTGTGGTACGACCCGTTCAACGGCCAGACCCGCAATTCGCAGCAGGTGCTGGATCTGGTCCGCGAAACCGTGCCGCGCGAAGGCGAATCCAAGCTATATGCGTGGGATGCCAAGCTCAACGGCGACTGGGGCAGCATCGGCGGACGCGCAATGCCGTGGGCGTTCGGGGCCGAGGTGAGGCGCGAAGAGATCGTCGACGATCCGTCGCCGCTGGCGACTGCGGACATCTTGGGCAATGTGCCGGTCTATGGCTTCGGTTCCACCGATGTCGAAGCCCAGCGCACGCAGTGGGCGCTGTTCGGTGAAACCAATCTTCCGCTCACCAGCACATTGGATGTACGTCTGGCCGGCCGCTACGACCACTACGACGACTTCGGCGGCGACTTCAATCCGTCGGTCGGCTTCCGCTGGCGTCCCAGCGATATGTTCCTGCTGCGCGGCGGCTGGAACACCTCGTTCCGCGCGCCGTCGCTGGCCCAGGTCGGCGCCGGTACATCGCTGAGTTCCGGCGCGCTGCCGTGTTCGTCGGGCAGCGAATTCTTCACCACCTTCTGCAACCGCCGCACGAGCGACGACAGCTATCTTTCCGAGATCTACGGCAATCCGGAGCTGGACGCGGAGACCTCGAAAGCCTGGTATTTCGGCACGGTCTTCGAGTTCGGCAACCGCGCCACGCTGACCCTCGATTACTGGAATTTCAAGCAGAAGGATCTGGTCGATATCGACGACCTGGAGCTGTTCCGCCGCGCGTTGACCGATCCGAGCCTGATTTACAACTCCAGTTGTCCGACGCTGCCTATTGGCACGCCGGACGACGGCTGCCGTCGTCTGAATCGGGGCACGCTCGGCATCGCCACACGCGGCGGCACGCTCGGCGGCGCGATCGACGACGTGCAGCTGCAGCTCATCAACGTCGGCCAGCAGAACACCGACGGCATCGACCTGGGCTTCGACTATCGCTTCGACGAAACCCCGCTGGGCCGCTTCAAGACCTACGTCGATGCGACCTGGACGCATTCGTTCGAGCGCAGCGAATCCTGCGATCCGAGCGGCGGCGACGCGCGTCGCGGCGCCGGCAGTTGCAGCGGTGGCCAGCGCCTGCTGGAGAAGACCGGCGAATTCCGCTACCCGGAATGGCTGGTCAACACCGGCGTGTCGTGGTCGCGCGGCGACTGGAGCGCGCGGCTGTGGGCGAATTACATCGACGGCTACTACGACGACGATCAGCGTTCAGGAGTGCCGGCCGGGCGCAAGGTGGCGTCGTGGACCACGCTCAATTTCAACGTGGACTGGGACCTGGACGACCGCCAGTCGATTGGCCTCCCCATCAAGAACCTCGGCGACCGCGACCCGCCGCTGTCGCTGGGTTCGACCAGCAACGTGGATCTGTATAACCACAACACGCTGGGCAGGTTCGTGACCTTCCGCTATACGTATCGCTATTGATCGCTGCGCGCGGCGCGGCACTGGACCGCGCCGCGCGCAGGCACCGCTGGAAATCACCTGTCATCCCGAATGCGGGCGAAGCCCGGGGAGGGACCTGCTTGTGGCCGGCGACATCGAAACAGCCGGTTCCTCCACCCGCTGCGCGGGCGTTCGGGATGACAGAAGATGTATTCGACTGAGGCTTTATCGGTCGTCTTGAACAAGTTCTACGCTCGCCTCATCCGCCTTCATCGTGATGAAGCGCGAATGGAATCTGTTTTTGTCTGATCTTTCCGCCTGATCTTTCCGCCGTACCGAGGTTATCGATGTCCAATGTCCCATCCCAGGCTGCGCCGGAACGCGGCCTCAATACCCTGCTGGTGCTGCTGGGCATCGCGTTGCTGGCCGCGCTGGTGGTGCCGTTGGTGCCGGCCGGGCTGTTCGAGCCCGGCGCGCCGGTGGCGCTGGACCGCTTCCGGATTGATCCCGATGCAGCGGTGTCCACCGTGTTCGGCACCGCTGACGGCCGCGGCTTTCTGAATTTTCTGTTCGAGGGGATGACCTCGGGCGACCGCAACGGCGCGGCGGTCGGCCTGATCGCGCTGATCTTCATCATCGGCGGATCGTTTGCGCTGGTGAACGAAACAGGCGCGGTCGAACGCGGACTGCTGCGGCTGGTTGCGCTGAGCGGCGGCCATCCGGCATGGCTGCTCGGCAGTCTGACGGTTGCGTTTTCGCTGGGCGGCGCGGTGTTCGGCATGGGCGAAGAAACCATCGCATTTCTGGTTTTACTGCTGCCGCTGATCGATCGGCTGGGACTGCCGCGCGAAAGCGCAGTGATGGCGACTTACATGGCCAGTCAAATCGGATTCGCCACCTCGTGGATGAACCCCTTCAGCGTGCTGGTCGCGCAGAGCGTGGCGGAGGTGCCGGCGCTGTCCGGCGCGCCGCTGCGTATCGTGGTGTGGGCGGTGTTCACGCTGGCGGCGCTGGTGTTCACGCTGCGCTACGCACTGCGCCACCGCGTCGCCGGCAATGGCGACATCGCGTCGATGCTGCAGGCATCGCCGCTGCGCGGCAGCGACCGGGTCGTGCTGCTGGCGATCATCGCTACGGTGGTCTGGATCGTGTGGGGCATCACTTCGCGCGGGTATTACCTGCCTGAACTGGCAGCGCAGTTCTTCGCGCTGGGCCTGTTTTGCGCGCTGGTGATGCGTTTCGGCCGGCGTGGCGGAGACGGCGACGCGACGCGCCCCAATGCACGCCCAAGTGCAAACAGGCTGGCGGAACTGTTCACCACCGGCGTGGCGCAGATGGTGCCGGTGGCGCTGGTGATCGCCGCGGCCAAGGGCATGCTGTGGCTACTGGGCGGCACCGATCCGCACAAGGCATCGGTGCTCAACACGTTGCTGTACACGATGGGCCACGCGCTGGAAGGCTGGCCGCCCATGCTTGCGGCACAGGGCATGCTGCTGTTCCAGGCGATCTTCAATTTCTTCGTCACCTCCGGCTCAGCGCAGGCGTCGATCACGATGCCGCTGATGTCCGGACTGGGCGACATCGTCGGCGTGACCCGTCAGGTCGCGGTGCTGGCGTTTCAACTGGGCGATGGCGTGACCAACCTGATCATTCCCACCTCGGCGGTACTGATGGGCGCGCTGGGCGTGGCCGGGGTGAGCTGGCAGCGCTGGCTGCGCGCGATCTGGCGATTCGAATTGCTGCTGGTCGGCCTGGCCGCGAGCGCGGTGGCGGTCGCGGTGAGTATCGGTTACGCCTGACGGAACAGGCGATGCATGACGCGATTCCGGCGGCGTTTCTCGCTAGACTCCGCGCATGAAAATCGCCTCCTGGAACGTCAATTCCCTCAACGTGCGGCTGCCGCATCTGGAGCAGTGGCTGCAGGACGCCGCGCCCGATGTGGTCGGGCTGCAGGAAACCAAGCTCGAAGACAATCGCTTCCCCGACACGGTGTTGGCGGGACTGGGCTATCGCAGCGTGTTCGCCGGGCAGAAGACCTACAACGGCGTTGCCCTGCTCGCGCGCGGGCATGCGCTGGAAGACGTGCAGATCGGCATTCCGGATTTCGACGACGTGCAGCGGCGCGCGATCGCCGCCACCGTCAACGGCGTGCGCATTGTCAATCTGTATGTCGTCAACGGCCAGGATCTGGGCACCGAAAAATACGAATACAAACTGCGCTGGCTCGACGCCGTACATCTCTGGCTGTCCGCGGAAATCAAGCAGCACCCGAAACTGGTGGTGATGGGCGACTTCAACATCGCGCCCGACGACCGCGACGTGCATGACCCGGCGGTGTGGAACGAAGACAGCATCCTCACCTCCACCGCCGAGCGCGCCGCGCTGAAACGGCTGATGGACCTCGGGCTGCACGACGCCTATCGCCTGCATCACAGCGAAGGCGGGTTCTTCAGCTGGTGGGATTACCGCCAGGCCGGCTTCCGCCGCAACCTCGGCCTGCGCATCGATCTGACCCTGGTGTCGGATGCGCTGCGTAATGATGTGGCCACAGCGGATATTGACCGGGAACCGCGAACATGGGAGCGACCAAGCGATCATGCGCCAGCGTGGGTGACTCTCACTACGCCTTGAGCGCATCGCAGCGCAAGCGTTGCGCCAACATTACTTGCAGCCCATAGGCTGCGCCTAGGCTGCGCCGCAGTCAGAACAGGCAAAAAAAAGCCCGGAAAACCGGGCTTTTTCGTATGTATCAATCGATGTCAGCTCAGCGCGCGCGGCCCCGAGTGATGAGATTGACCAGCAACAGAAGTATGACGGCGCCACCCAGCGAAGCCAGCAACCCGATGATCGAAAAGTCTCCGGTGTTGGCGGTGCCCGAACCCAGCATCGGCGCAATCAGGAAGCCGCCGAGGAACGAGCCGACGATGCCGACGATAACATTGAGGAAAATGCCCTGTTGGCCGTCGCGCTTCATGATGATGCTGGCCAGCCAGCCGATGATGCCGCCGACGATCAACCAGATAATGATATTCATGATGTTTGTTCTCCACATTGAAATTGAATAGTTGACACCGGATCCCTGACCAGTAACCGGCGCAGCCAATTGATATGCAATCGACATACATCCCGATGTGGGA
This sequence comes from Lysobacter sp., assembly GCA_043765595.1. GTDB lineage: Bacteria > Pseudomonadota > Gammaproteobacteria > Xanthomonadales > Xanthomonadaceae > Lysobacter_I. The sequence continues at coordinate 13,058 of JAYUIZ010000514.1, forward strand.
ACCCGGGTCGGCAAGCATGCCGATGGCGTTTCCAAAACCGTGCTGATGTCGCGCCAACAAAGCTTGAGGGTATCGAGCAGCGGCCGCAGCACAAGGCGGATTTTATTCATGGGAGCGTCATTTCAGCCCTAAAACTCGCGGATTTCAGCGAATATCCGAACGTTCCGGCGGCGTCCTGCACGACGTTGGCGGCGAAGGATTGCATTCTGCAGGCACGCCCCGGTATGTATTCGGGAGCATGCGCAAAGTGCTATGGATTCTTCGCCGGTGGCGCCGGCCTGGTCCGCAGCGCCGCCGCCATCGCGCCGATGCCGCCCGCCAACAACGCCAGCATGAGGAGCGTGTTGAACAGGCTGGTCGGGCGGAAATAGATGTTGAGATTGGCGAGGATGCCGACGAACACGATCACCAGACCCGCGGCCAGCAGCAGCCAGCCGATGATCGATTTACCGTTGAAGAAGATCAGGCCGGTGCCGACGATGAAGGGGATCAGCGACAGGCCGAAGCCGTTGTAGCCGTAGACCATCCAGCCGCCGCCGGAGCTCACCGATACCTGGTTGGTCAGCAACCATCCGCCCGCCACCGCGCACATCAAACCGATGAAAAACTGTCCGATCCCGCCGGAGGTGCCGCCTGCGCCTGTCATATGTCGTGCTCGCTCGGAAAATACAGCCGGCCGCGATCATAACGCGGCGTGATCAGGCTGACGGCCGCACTCACCCCAGCAACCGCAGCAGCGCCTCACGCGGCAGCTTGCCAGTGTCGTTGCGGGGCAGGGCATCGACGATGCGCAAACGCCGCGGCAAGAAGATCGGGTCGACGCTCTGGCGCAGGGCGTCGAGGATCGCTGCAGCGTCCAGTCCGGGGGCAACCGCCAGTGCGGCGATGCGGCGCACGCCGGTCACGTCGCAGGCGTCGAGCTGCAGCATCGCGCCGTCGATCACGCCTGGCACCATCAACAGTCGACGGGTGAGATCGCCCAGCGAGGCGCGCTTGCCGGCGATCTCCAGCAGGTCCGACTGTCGGCCGCACAGCTTGAACCGGCCTTCGCCGCGCAGTTCGACCAGATCCGCCAGCGCCACCGGCGCGGGCGGGTGCGGTGCCACGACCAGTGTGCCGTCGGGCTGAGGCTGCAGTTGCACGCCGGGATAGCACTGCCAGAAGTCGTCGCGCGCGGTGCGGCGATGGGCGATGACGCAGGTTTCGGTGGAGCCGAACATTTCGCGCACTTCGCAGCCGAATGTCTGTTCGGCGGCGGCGGCCAGCGCCTGCGGCAGCGGCGCGGTGGCGGTGACGATACCGGCCAACGGCGGCAGCTTGATGCCGGATTCGACCAACGCGCGCAAATGCACCGGAGTGGTGACCAGCAGCGCCGGCGCGGTCGCATGGCCCAGGGCGCGGGCGACATCCTCCGGAAAGAACGGGCGGCCGCCATGCACGGCAGCCAACGCCAGCAGCGGCATCAGCACCGACAGCTCCATGCCGTACATGTGCTGCGGCGGCACCGTGGCGATGATCGGCAGCACGGTCGGCTCCTGCAGCGCATGGCCAGGCCACAGGTGGCGCAGCGCGGCGGTGTTCTGTGCGGTGCTGGTGTGCAGGCTGCCCCAGGTCTTGGGATTGGGTTTCGGGGTGCCGGTGCTGCCGGAGGTGAAGCCGATCATCGCCAGCGCGCCAGCGTCAACCTTCAGCGTCGGGCCGGGCTGCCGGGGCAGGCGCTCGGGCAGGGCATGCAGCTGCGGCGGCGCGGGCGAGAGCCGCACATCGGTGATGCAAAAGCTGTCGGGATACTGCCGGCGCACGTCCTCGATCACCGCAGGCGTGCGCGAAGGCGGCAGCAGATTGACTTGGCCGCGCACGGCGGCGGCGCAGAACGCAACCAGGAAACGGTAGCGGTCTTCGCAGAGATTGATCGCGTAGGCCGCCTGCGGCAGGCCGGCGGCGACCCCGCGGACTTCGGCCAGGAAGGTGTCCAGCGCGATATGGCCGTGGCTATCGAAGGCGAAGCTGCGGCCGGCGGGGCCTTCGGCAAGCGCCACCCATTGCGGTGTTGGCGCCTGGGGCGCCGTCCCGGTGTCCGTGGTTTCGATCACTGCCGACATGTCGTTGTTTATCTCCCGCTGATTCTGTCCAGGCAACAAGCCCGTATTTACACCAGACCTGTGCCTACCCCTGCCTTAGCTTACGCTGGGCGGCCCGATCGCCCCAAACCGACCTGCATTCAGTGAACAACTTGGAGTTCGCACCTTTGGGGCACGGGCCCGTCTCCTGCGCCTGGTGGCCCTATCGCCGTGGGGACGATGCCGAGCGCCGCATCCGCGGCTGGCTGGGCGATCTGTGGGCGCTGCCGCCAGCAGCGATGACCATCGCCCGCGACAGCCACGGCCGGCCGTTCCTGGAGGCCGGCGCGCACCGGGTCGATCTGAACTGGAGCCACAGTGGCGACTGGCTGATCGCGGTCTGCGCCGAGCGTGCGCGGGTGGGTGTGGACATCGAATGGCTGCGGCCGCGACCCAAGGCGCTGGCGCTGGCACGGCGGTTCTACACGTCCGCCGAAACCGCCGGGCTTGCCGCCATGGCCGATGACCCGGCGCGGCTTGAGCACGGCTTCACCCGGCTGTGGTGCGCCAAGGAAGCAGTGCTGAAAGCCCACGGCCGCGGACTGTCGTTCGGACTGGAGAAGCTGCAGTTCGCGCTGGACGACGACGACGGCCCGCCGCGGCTGGTCGCCTGCGATCCCGCGCTGGGCGCGCCGGAAGACTGGCGACTGCACGCTTGGACCCCGGTGCCCGGGTATCTGGCGACGTTGGCGTCAAGGCCGTTGTAGGAGGGGCTTCAGCCCCGAGCTCTTCAGCACCAATCTCGTTCTCGTTCAAGGCAAAAGCTCGGGGCTGAAGCCCCTCCTACGGGCTGAAGCCCCTCCTACATGAAGCCCTCCTATAAAGCCTCGCGCATAATTCGCGGCATGACCACCCACGACCTCCCCGCCGCCGCCCGCGAAGACCTCGATACCGGCCTGCAGGCGCTGCAGCTCGACCCCGCGCTGGCCGAGCCGCTGGCGCGCTACCTCGCGCTGCTGCTGCGCTGGAACGCCACCTACAACCTCACCGCCATCCGCGACCCGCGCGAGATGGTCACCAAGCATCTGCTGGACTCGCTGGCGATGGCGCCGTTCGTGGCACCGGTGCCGACCCTGGCCGATCTGGGCACCGGCGCGGGGCTGCCCGGCATCCCGCTGGCGATCGCGGTCCCCGGATTGCGCGTCACCCTGGTGGAATCGGCAGGCAAGAAGGCGCGGTTCATGCGCGAAGCCATCCGCACCCTCGGCCTGAGCAACGCCGAGGTGGCCGAATCGCGGATCGAGGCGCTGGACCGTCCCGGTGAGTTTTCCGCGATCACTGCCCGCGCGCTGGCCACGCTGCCGCAAATCCTGAACCTGGGCGGGCATCTGCTGGCGCCCGGCGGGGTGCTGCTGGCGATGAAGGGCATCCGCCCGGACGACGAGATCGCGGGCCTGCCCGCGGGCTGGGCGCTGCGCGATATCCACCCGCTGACCGTGCCTGGATTGGGCGCAGAACGGCATCTTGTGGTGGTGGGCCACGCCCAGCCGACCAAAGGCTGACGGCAAGCCCGGCCGCCAGCAGGCATAATCCGCGGTTCGGCCCGCGTCGCCTCCGGCGCGGACTTCCCGGCTTCGGCCCGGCCAACACCTGACTTCCGGACCCCACCATGGCCCGCATCATCGCCATCGCCAACCAGAAAGGCGGAGTCGGCAAGACCACCACCGCGGTCAATCTCGCCGCCGCGCTGGCGCAGGCGCCCAAGCGCGTGCTGCTGGTCGACCTCGACGCCCAGGGCAACGCCACCATGGGCAGCGGCGTGGACAAGCACGAACTGGCCGGCTCCACCTGCGACGTGATGCTGGAAGAAATGCATGCGGCCGACGTGATCGTGCGTACGGCCGAAGGCTTCGACCTGATGCCGGGCAACAACGACCTGACCGCGGCCGAAATCGAACTGATGGATGAGCCGGGCCGCGAACAGCGGCTCAAGCGCGCCATCGAAACCGTACGCAGCCGCTACGACTTCATCCTGATCGACTGCCCGCCGGCGCTGTCGCTGCTCACGCTCAATGCGCTGACCGCCGCCGACTCGATCCTGGTGCCGATGCAGTGCGAGTACTACGCGCTGGAAGGCCTCAGCTCGCTGCTGCAGACCATCGACGCGCTGAAGGCCAAGCTCAATCCGGATCTTGAAATCGAAGGCGTGCTGCGCACCATGTTCGACGTGCGCAACAACCTCGCCAATGCAGTATCGGCCGACCTCACCGCACATTTCGGCGACAAGGTCTTCCGCACCATCATCCCGCGCAACGTGCGTCTGGCCGAGGCGCCCAGCCACGGCCAGAGCATCGTCGGTTACGACAAGGGGTCGCGCGGGGCCATCGCTTATCTCGGGCTGGCCGGCGAAGTGATCCGCCACCAGCGCGAACGTACGCAACAGGCCGGCGCCGACAGTGTGCGCACCAAGACCCCGGGGATGTCCGCATGAGCACCGTGAAAAACGTACCTGCCAAGAAGCGGGGCGGCCTCGGCCGTGGCCTCGAAGCCCTGCTCGGCCCCAAGGCCGCCGCGGAGGCGCCCGCGCTGGAAGCCACGTCCACCGACACCCTGCGGATGTTGCCAGTCGATGCGCTGACCCCCGGCAAGTACCAGCCGCGCCGCGCGATGGACCCGGGCAAGCTCACCGAGCTGGCCGAGTCGATCAAGGCACAGGGCGTGATCCAGCCCATCGTCGTGCGCGAAATCGCCAAGGACAAGGGCGGCAAGGTCTACGAGATCATCGCCGGTGAACGCCGCTGGCGCGCGTCGCAGCAGGCCGGGCTGAAGGACATCCCGGTGGTGATCCGCGAAGTCGACGACCGCACCGTGGTCGCGATGGCGCTGATCGAAAACATCCAGCGCGAAGACCTCAACCCGCTGGAAGAAGCGCAGGCGCTGCAGCGGCTGATCGACGAATTCGACCTCACCCACGCGCAGGCCGCCGAAGCCGTGGGCCGCTCGCGCGCCGCGGTCTCCAACCTGCTGCGCCTGCTGGAGCTGCCGGCCGACATCCGCACCCTGGTGGAAACCCGCGCGCTGGAAATGGGCCACGCCCGCGCCTTGCTGTCGCTGGCGCCGCAGGCCGCGATCGCGCTGGCGCGGCAGGCCGCCGAACTGGGCTGGTCGGTGCGCGAAGTCGAACACCGCGTGCAACAGTACGCCGCCGGTCAGGTGCCCACCGGCGCCAAGGCCAAGACCACCAACGGCGCCAAGCCCAAGCCGCAGGCCGACATCGTCGCCCTGGAGCGCGACCTGTCCGAATCGCTGGGCACCACCGTCAATGTGCTGCACGGCCGCGGCGGCAAGGGCCGACTGGTGATCCACTACACCGATCTGGATACGCTGGAAGGCGTGTTGGAGCGGTTGAAGGTTCGCGGATGAGTCACCTGTCTGTCTGGATAGAAAAGCACAGAGGCTAAAGTCATGGCACTGATCGAAGGCTTTCGTGTCCGCAACTACCGTGCTCTGCGGGATATCACGTTGGGCCGATTGACCGTGAAGCGCGAAAAAGAGCCATTGACACCATTCACCGTAGTGATCGGCAAGAATGGCGTCGGCAAGACCACACTCTTCGATGCGTTCGGATTCCTCGCCGACTGTCTTGCCACCGATGTCGAAACCGCATGCGACGCGAAGCAGCGCGGGGGCTTTGAGCGGATGCGTTCATTAGGGACGAATGAACCGATTCAGTTTGAGGTGTACTACCGTGAATCCAGCCGCGAGCGCCCAATCACATACGAACTTGCCATCGATATCGACGATCTAGGCCGCCCGTTCGTAAAATCGGAAGCGCTCAAGCAGCGTCGTAATAAAGAAAGACACGGCCGGCCATATCCATTCCTGCGCCTTGAAAATGGGAAAGGTCACGTCTGGGCAGGCGAGGAAGCCTTGGCATCTGAAGGCGGCGGTGAAGATCCTGCGCAGGAAGATGTAGAGTTAACAGACTTGAGGCAGTTGGGCATTGCCACGCTTGGGACATTGAAAGAACATCCCAGAATCAAGCGTTTCCGCGATTTTCTCAAGGGTTGGTATCTCTCCTATTTCCACCCGGACGCTGCGCGAACCATTCCTGCATCCGGTGCACAGCGTCACCTGAACACATCAGGCGACAACATCGGAAACGTTGTTCAGTACATGCAGCGCGACCATCAGGATCGTTTTCAGTCTATTCTTGATCGAATCGCAGACAAAATTCCCGGTGTTCGTAAGATCGTAGCGAAAGAGACGGACGACAAGCGCATTTTGCTACGGTTTAACGACGGTGCGTTCTCGGACCCTTTTTATGCTGGCCAGATGTCGGACGGCACCTTAAAGATGTTCGCCTACCTTCTGTTGATGGAAGACCCGGATCCGCCACCGTTTATCTGTATCGAAGAGCCAGAAAATGGGCTGTATCACCGCCTTCTCGAATCGCTTGCACAAGAGCTGCGCAAACACGCAACCGGTAAAGAGCATGCACCTCAGATTTTTGTGACGACACATCAGCCTTATTTCGTGGATGCGCTTTCTCCGAATGAAGTATGGATACTCGAAAAAGGTGAAGATGGTTTCTCGACGATCACTCGAGTTTCCGATATTGAATTGGTGCGAAACCTTGTTGAAGAGGGGCTGCCACTGGGCGGGCTTTGGTACAGCGACTACCTGGATACGAGGTAGTGCATGCATATAGAGATACTCGTTGAAGATTCATCCGGCGCAAAGCTGATTGAGATTTTATTGCCGAAAATCATTGG